>NZ_DATCTU010000074.1 GCF_036567765.1 Pseudobacteroides sp. | reverse complement strand
TAGGAAAAACTTATTATTTTTAAAATATATCTTCCCATAATTTTATATTTATAGTATTATTTAATTGTATATGTTAAAAGTATTTAACTGAAAATTAAATAATTACTAAAAATATTTAATTATAATTTAAAATTGCTTATTCAGCTATATGCAGTTTAGCATACGGTTGATTTTATTTCAATAATTAGCTTTGGTAGGGGACGTATTTAGAGTTAATTACGCAAAATAAGCAGGGGAGGCTTATAAGTGTACTGCTCATATTACAAAAAATCTACTTTTTTTAAACGCTTACGAGGCTGTATGGGTTATTGCAATCTCCAAAAATGTGTTATCGAAAGAGATGAACAGGTGGGGAAAATACCATTTGAATATTGTGAAGGCATTGATGGTAAGTGCAATATAATGTGTGGAGTGTATGTTTACTTTTCAAAAGAGACTACCGACGAGTGATATTTTGCATTATTACTATGACCAATATTCTCTTAGGTGCATTAGCCATGCCAAATTTGAGAGGATGTAAAATTTGAAGTTATATGGTAGAATAGTTAGGGATACTATAATTCTCAAGGACTCCTTTGTTGTGGAGGAAGATACTTCACTGCAATTCAGAGAGAGGCTTGAGAAGTGTTTAATAGATTTGTGTAGGGAAATCGGTATACCGGTTCCTATATGGCTTGAGAAGAATACTAGGGAGTTTGCTTATTTTAAGAGAACGTTTTTTACAAATGAACAATTTGTGGAGAAAGTTAATTTTGATAAATTTGAAATAAGGCTTGAGTGATATATTTCTATCTAAATAGTATTAAATCATAGCTCCTATAATTAATTATTTCCGATTGAAGCTATATGTTTTGCAATAATCATGTCTCATTTTTAAATATTGCAAAACATTTATACAGGTTTTTAGAGGAAATAATTTCTGTGTGTACAGGGGTAAAAAACTGTGCTCTCTTCCGGCTTCTACATTTTTCGGTAACTTTTCATTGAGTATGCATATGTCAAGGGAATCAAGGAGTTTTTTATGAAAATTAAACGTATTATTGATATAAGCAGGCGTATAAAGCCGGGAATGACAGTCTGGCCTGGTGACAGCGGCGTAAATTTCTATAGTAAGTCATCAATCAAAGATGGAGATGTTTGCAATGTAACAGGTGTAGATATGGGGCTCCATACAGGGACGCATATTGATGCACCGCTTCACTTTTTTGATCCACTGCACGACATAGCCAGTCTCGATTTGTCCCTATATATAGGATATGTAAACGTCTTTGAGCTGGATGTCAGGGAATGCATAACTGAGGAAGATATAAAAGGACTGGATATACAGAAAGGGGACGTTGTTTTCTTTAAAACCGGCAACAGTCAAATCAGTGAAGAGAAAGAATTTGATAAGGATTATATATATCTGGACAAGTCAGCTTCAGAATTTCTTTTTAAAAAGGGAGTTAAAACATTAGGCATTGACTATCTTTCAATAGACGGGTATTATTCGGAGGGGTTCCATTCCCATAACATTCTTCTTTCAAATGGTATAGGGGTTATAGAAGGGCTCTGCCTTAAAGATGTTAAACCAGGCAGGTATTTTTTCTCATGCTTGCCATTAAAAATTGAGGGAGCGGATGGGAGTCCTGTAAGGGGAGTTTTGCTTGAGTTGGAATAATTTTATTTGCTTTAATATTATTAATAAATTGTTTATAATTACTTTATAGGATTTCAATATATTATATTATACAATAAGATTAGGGGTTATCCTGTAGAAAAACATAAGGAGCGGTACAAATGGGTAGGAATAAGAGGTTTTTGATGGCTTTTTGCTTCTGTTTAGGGCTGATAATTTTTGTTTCGACGGCTTTTGCAGACATAACCAACAAATCTGGCTACGATCAGTTGAAGGACAGCATCAAATATACATTCAAGAGTATGGATAAGCACTTAAGCAGCTATACAATTACGACAAGTACAAGTATAAAAGATAACGGCAAACTTATAATGTCCAGTGAAGAAGTCAAGAAGCAAAGCAGAACTGCTAATGAGGAGCATAACACTTATCTGTATGGCAACACCCAGAAGCAGTCGTACTACTACTACAATGATAAGGAAATATCTGTATCATATGATTCTAGCAATGACACCTATTATATTTATGAAAATTCCGGAGACTATGCAAAGGTTGAGATAGATCCTTTTGAAGATTCCCTTACTAATGAACTTGAAAAGTTATTTGATTTATTTATAGGCAATCTTAAAGATTGTATAATCTATGAGAAAAGAGAAGACGGCTCAAAAAAGTTCAGCGGATTTGTTGATGAGGGTCAAATTCCTGCAATCATCAACGCTGTGACATCCTTTGAATTCCGCAAGGAAATATCTTCTAGAACCTATGAGAAAAGTGATGTAAAGTATCCCAATCTGAAGGATGATGTATACATAAAGAAATTAAGAGGAACAGCAACTACCAATAAAAATGGGCTTATAGAAGATGTTGCGGCTGCATGTACAATAACAGGAAAGGATTTTGACGGAATTAATCATGATCTTTCTGCAGAAATAACCATAAAAGTTAATAATATAAATTCCACAAGAGTTGTAAAACCTGATCTTGCAGGCAAAAAAGTTGAAAAAACCAATAATAAGGAAAATCAAGTCAGCAATATTACAGAAAAGTTTGAAGGGATGTACAAAAATGATATTGTTATTCAGAATGACGGAAAGTACGAAAAGATAGGCGAAAGAATAGTAGAACTGGCAAGACTGGATGATACCAACTTTAAAGGCAGCTATACAGAAGAATATGTCAGTGGTTATGAAGATTATTTTATAAGTAAAGAAACATTTGATTTTGATGCAACTCTAATAGATTCATCTGCCAGTGCAAAATACACATATATTGACTCAACCGGCAGTGAAAAGACAGGATATATAAATTTCGATACCGTAAATGGAAAGATATTTTTCAGCAATAATGGCAGTCGATACAAAGACCTTTCGTTTGATAATAATTTTAGCAGGGTATTTGAATAAAGTTGTATTAATCTTTCAATCTATATTTTAAAGTTCGAGGCTAATGAAAGGAATTGCTATGGAAGTAGTGCTTGAGATACAAGAGCTCAACAAAGTATACAAAAATGGACGGGGTATTAGGGATATCAATTTAAATATTTGCAAGGGCGATGTTTTTGGTTTTCTAGGCTCAAACGGTGCGGGTAAGACAACTGCAATGAAAGTCATGACGGGATTGATGAAGCCGGACTCCGGAGATGTCAGGATATTCGGACACAGTATTACCTCTCAAT
Source organism: Pseudobacteroides sp. (assembly GCF_036567765.1). Classification (NCBI taxonomy): domain Bacteria; kingdom Bacillati; phylum Bacillota; class Clostridia; order Eubacteriales; family Oscillospiraceae; genus Pseudobacteroides; species Pseudobacteroides sp. The sequence continues at coordinate 110,312 of NZ_DATCTU010000074.1, read as the reverse complement.
ATGAAAAAGCCATGAAGAATGTAGGGTGCATAATTGAAACAGCTGAATCTTACCCCTATCTTACGGCTTATGAAAACCTGAAACAAATTGCCAGGTACTATGATAATATTGATGATATAAGAATTGATGAAGTATTGGATATTGTAGGGATGCTGAAATACAGAAATGAGAAGACCAGGAACTTTTCTCTTGGTATGAAGCAGAGACTTGGCATTGCTTCTGCCATACTACCAAATCCAAAACTGGTTATTTTGGACGAACCGTTAAATGGGCTTGATGTTGAGGGTATGGTAGCAATCAGAAATCTTATAAGGAAACTTTCCGATGAAGAAAAGACTACTTTTTTTATCTCAAGCCATTTGATACATGATGTGGAACTCACATGTAACAGGGTTGGTGTAATTTTTAATGGAAAGCTTATAAATGAAGATTACACCTCAAATATTTTAAAGGATTACTCGACTCTGGAAAACTATTTTATAAGTGAGGTTGACAGCCATGGAAGAGCTTAGAGCCGCATCAGTAAATGAAATAGAAAGACTTTTTAAAAAAAGAAAAGCCATTGTGGCCATTATTATATCCATCATAGCTATAATATTAGGCCAGCTGGTAGTAGTAGGAATAAGGTTTGGAATAGGCTCGAGAGCTGCTGACAAGGCTGAGTTTCCTCTGTTGGTTTTATTCATATTTGTTAATGCAATACTTCCTTTGTTTACTGCACTTGTATCAATTGATATATTTGCGGGAGAGTTTTCGCAAAACACAATGAAGATCGCAATACTGAGACCTATATCCAGGCTGAAGCTGTTCTTATCAAAAATAGTAGCAATAGCTTTTTTTGTTTTTATGAATTTACTCGTGGTTATGTCACTGTCCACATTGATCGGGATGCTTTTTAACCCTGGAAACATTTCCTTTATGCATATGTTAAAGATCGTGTCCGCATATTTAATATCCATTTTTCCGGTTTTAACTGTGGCGTTAATGGTAGTTTTTCTTGCAAATCTCTTTAAAAACGGGACAGCGGCCTTTTTTGCTTCGACAATTGTTTTTCTTGGGTTTAAAGTGCTTGAATTTTTATTTGGTTCTTATAAAATAATGTTTATAACATCTATGTTAGATTGGTACAGCCGTTGGACGGGTGATATTTCCGTACAAATAGTAACGAGGGAATTTCTTATAATGCTTGCATGCTCTCTTATGGCTTTTTCCGGCGGGTTTTATCTGTTTGACAAAAAAGAACTTTAAAAGGGAGATTCTATGAGTCGACTTCACAAACACCTTGTATTTACCAATATAGCTATAATGATTGTTCCTTTGCTGATTACCATTATAGCCGCCAGTATATATGTTTTTGTGTCATTTACCATATTTAACACAAGTATAAGCTCTGAAAGCATACAGGATTTAACCACCGTTGAGTATGAGCTTTTTAAGGCCAACAGCAGTACATTTCAGAAAAACCCCGAGTTTTTATTGGACAAGGATTTTCAGAAAGAGCTTACAATCAGGTTAGCTAGTATAAAAACTTATGCAGTAATTATAAAGAATAACAAAACAGTGTATTCTTCCAAGGATTTCAGCCAGACTGATATCGAAAAGTGTCTGGACTTTTCCAAACACAATTATTTTAGAAGCACTATTGAATTGGATGGGACCCCTTACATAGTCAAGGTAATAAATCAGACATATCCTGATGCTACTACAGGCTATGTTATATTACTTGCCCAAATTGATAAGGATGTCATTGCATCTAAAGACTTCATAATATTTGTTATTGTAGTATTTTTTCTTGCATACATTGCTACCAACTTAATTCTGACTTACTCATTCTCCAACAGCATTTTAAAGCCTATTTTGCGTCTTGAATCAGCTGCCAGTGAGATTAGCTGCGGTAATCTGGCCCATGAAGTTGTTGTGGAGGGTGACAACGAAATAAGGGATTTGTGCCAGTCCTTTGAGCAAATGAGATTAAAACTTAAAGAATCGGTTTATACCCAGGCAAAATTTGAAGATAACAGAAAAATGCTTATATCAAGTATATCCCATGATCTTAAGACACCAATAACTTCAATAAAAGGGTATGTAGAAGGTATTTTAGATGGTGTTGCAAATAGTCCTGAAAAGGTAGAGAAGTACTTAAAGACCATTTACTCCAAGGCAGTACAGGTGGACTCAATGATAGATGACCTTCTTTTCCATTCCAAGCTTGATTTGAACCAGATGCCGTTTAATTTTGAGAGAACCGATGTATACAACTTTTTCAGGCATTGTATAGAAGAAATAGAGCCTGAGCTTGAAAAGGCCAATATAAAAATAGAGCTTGTTAATATGCTTCCTGACTATAGATTTTTGTATATAGACAGGACACAAATAAGAAGAGTTGTCTTAAATGTACTGGACAATTCAAAAAAGTACATGAATAAAGAAAAGGGAACTATTGAGGTAACATTAAGAGAAAAAGATAATAACATAATAGTGCAGATAAAGGATAATGGTGTAGGTATACCAAAAAATGATATGCCATATATATTCGATAAATTCTACAGGGCAGATACCGCCAGAAGTACAAAGGCGGGTAGCGGGCTGGGTTTAGCCATAGCAAAACAGATAATTGAGGGGCATCAAGGCAAAATATGGAGTATTAGTAAGGAAAATGAGGGCACCAGTATTCTTTTTTCACTTAAAAAATTATGATATCATATAGATACCGAACTATATAGTTTTATATAAATTGGTATCTAAAAGTACAGCTAACTTAAGCTTTTACAGCTTAAGGAATTGAAAGGATTAGTACTATATGAAAAATATTTTAATTGTTGAGGATGATCAAAGTATAGCAGAGCTCCAAAAGGACTATCTTGAGATCAGCGGCTTTTCTGTTGATGTGTGCTCTGATGGAACAAGTGGTCTTAAGTATCTGGAGGATAATGAATGCGATTTAATAATTTTAGATATAATGCTGCCTGGTATTGATGGATTTGAGATACTTCGGAAAATACGGGACGCGAAAGATATACCGATATTGTTGGTTTCTGCCAAGAAGGAAGAAATAGATAAAATCAGGGGTTTAGGCTTGGGGGCCGATGATTATATAACCAAGCCCTTTAGCCCAGGAGAGCTGGTGGCAAGGGTTAATGCACATCTTGGAAAATATGAGCGGCTAAAAAACAAGTATAGGAATAATGGACCAAGCAATGTTTTACAGGTAAGAGGCCTTGAGATACAAAAAGACTCCCGTATTGTTTGTGTCAACGAGAAAGAGGTCAGTCTTGCCCAAAAGGAATTTGATCTTCTTTTATTTATGGCTATGAACCCAAACAAGGTTTTCAGCAAAGAAGAGCTCTTTGAAAAAATATGGGGGCTTGATTCGCTTGGGGATACAGCAACTGTTACAGTGCATATAGCGAGAATAAGGGAGAAGATTGAAGCGGATCCCTCCAATCCTCAATATGTTGAAACCGTTTGGGGAGCAGGCTACAGGTTCAGGATTTAACTTTGTAAAATATAAAGTGGTTGTTAAAACAATCCATAGCTGCTGTTTTCCCTGACGCCTACTACATCCCAACTTTTGCCCTGCTTTTGAAGAGTCATCTTGTATACTTTCTCAGTGCCGTTATCATTGGCTTTGAGGTAAACCAATGCATGGTTTGCAGCCTCAATGCTTGGGGCAAAGTGGGGCTCACTAAGGCTCCAGAACTGCACCTGCCCTACAATTACAGCCTTATTTTTTAATATGCCTCCATACATACCGTTGTCCTGAACCTTTTTAACCAATTGTTCAGCTCTTTTCCTAACGTCTTTGGCTGTTTGAGTGCTGGGAAAAGTGCTTATCCCCGTTACCAGCCATTTATTGTTTTGCTTTATTAAATCGAGGTTAACTCCTGCGTAGGCTTCTGATACCAAGTATTCCTTTGTTGTAAACACTATATTAGCATTTGCTCTTTCAGTCTCGCCTGTTTTGTAATAGTTTATATATGGATGGCTAGATGCAGCTCCTGGCTTATAATCCTTAAGGATTATATCAATAATATAGCTGTTGGCTTTATCATTTTTTGCTTTATTATCACCTAAATCTTTATTAGCCTTTTTCATTATCTCATGTTTGTTTGTGACTTCATAAAGGGCACTTTGTTCAGGGTTCTGGCTGTTGGTGAAGTATCTGGAAAAATCCATTTCCTTATCATAAGTCATTGTGGCATACATTGTAACGGCACCGCGTATTGCCTCCACAACCTTTTGATCCTCCTGGCTGAAGTAAGGGATAGGTGTATCGTTTGTAAGTACTTTAAGACTACCACCGAATGACACTTTATAGAAATTTAAATTTCCAATCCCGCTTTTACCGTCAGGTGCAACATAAATTCTTGAGCTTAACATTTTTTCTTTAGAGATTATGTTTCCTGAATTGTCGGCATAATTGAGGTAGAAGTAGTTGCCGTCCGACGCGGGGTCCTGTGTAATGAATATAAAATTACCCCCAGCAACAAATCTTGTGTCTAAAATGTATTCAGTGGTTATAATCTTAGGTTCCTTTTGCTCGATGTCCTGATAATAATACAGAGCTCTGTCATCATTTTCCGAGAGGAGCAGAGAACGCTTGTAGGAATCTTTTATATTAATATAATCAAACTCTCTTGCAACTATATTGTTATTATCTATAACAGCAAGGCTTTTTGTCGAGTACTTTCTGCCCATATCCTTATCATCCTTGTATTGCTCAGGAACATTGGTTTTAATGGCATACCTGTAATTCTCATCAAGATACCCTTTTAAAAAGTATTTTTCACCTGAATTCAATGAGGATTTTGTAGTTTTTGAGTCAACATAGAATGTACCACAATCTGGTTCATAGTCTGTACCGAAGTATATTTTCGTTCCATCCTCTGACCATACGAAAGAATTTATTCCAGTTGTATTAGGAACTGAAAAGGTTTGCTTCTTATTGGTATCATAAACATTGAGCATATTATTGCTGTCAATGAAAGCCATCCTATCGCTGCTTTTATTCCATTTGGCTGTTTTGATCATGGTTGAACCGATGAGTGTTGATGTCTTTGTCTCGGTGTTATATTCCATAATTTCAGCATTGCTGTAGTTCTCGCCCTTTATCCTGTAATTCTCGGTATAGGCCAGTCTGTCTATAAATATAATTCTCTTTTTATCAGGGGAAACAGAAGCGATTATCCTATTTTCATCACCGGGTGAAATCAGTCTCATGTAATCAAAAAACCTGTCGGTTCCCTGGGTCTTAATGGCAATATTGGAGGGAGTGTTTTTTGCCTGTGTTTCTTTGGCGTAATAGACTTTGTTGTCCTTTAAAGGCCTTTCACTACAAGCCGTCATAGTTAGCATTGCTATTGAAATACCTATTGGAACTACTTTATTTAACTTAAGCTTCATAAAGCCACCTTCTTTCTGCAAAATGATTAAATCGATACTTACATAATAATAAAAGGAAATATTGGAGAGATATATAAGTTGTAAAGAAGTTGTAAATTTTGTTATGTGGCATAAGCAAGTCCTAAGAGGAATGAAATTCCATAAGCACTGTTGTCCCTTGGTTCAGCTTGCTTTCAATAATGAGCTCTCCATTATGGGAGTTTATTATTTCATCACATAAGCTAAGACCTAGACCCATACCGCCATACTTTCTTGAGCGGGATTTATCCACTCTGTAAAAGGGTTCGGTTATTTTCTCAAGATCATCCTGACTTATTCCCTTGCCGTTGTCTCTTATTAAAATGACTGAGCGGCTTTCTGTTTTATAAAAGCAAATTTCAACGTTGCAGCCTGCAGTGCACGCGTTTATCGCATTATCAATAATATTTAATATTGCCAGCTTCATGAGATCTCTGTCCAAATTTAACAGTTCATTGTCATATTTCATATCAGTGATATTTTTTAATTGAATGTCCTTTTCTTTGGTTTTTACTGAAACTATACTTAAGACTTCTTTTATCAATTCTGCTACATTGCAGGAGGTCAGTTTTAAACCGCTTTGTTTAAGCAGTATAAAGTCCATCAAATTGTTTGTCAGTTTAAGAAGCCTCTTTCCTTCAGAGTTAATAAATCCAAGGCTTTTGTAGTAGCTTTCCTCACTTTGTTTTGTTGTTATCAGAAGTTCTGAATAGCCGATTATGGCAGTAAGAGGAGTACGAACTTCATGGGTCAGACTGTCTATAAACCTCTGCTTTTTATTATTTTCATCCTTAAGCTCAATAATTCTTTTTTCCACTTCAACCGCCATGGTGTTAAACCTGCCCGCAAGGAAGGAAATTTCATCCCTGCCTGAAATTTTGACCCTATGATCAAAGCAGCCGGAGGAAATTTTGTTTGCAGCCTCAGATAGTATATCAACCCTCCGTAGAAGTACCTTGGTCAGCAGAAATGCTACCGCTGCAACAATCAGCATTCCAGTAGCTGCTGCCAAAGCAAAAAAACCAATCAGCGTCTGCCTTTGGTCATCTACGTGGGTAATATCCTTAATGAATGATTGAACCAGTTTTTGGCCTTCAATATCAATAAGTCGGGCTATAAATACATAATGTTTTTCATTAATGGTTCGCAGTATATACACCTTGCCGTTAATCTGTGCCTCTTTTACTTCAACCCTTAAAGGCAAAGCAGCTTTATTAAATTTCTCTGCAGTTACAGGTTTTTCATCGGATGAGAAAAATTCCAGAAATGTCATGTCATTTTGGTACATATCTACGAGAGGAGCAACATAATCTTTAATATCAAAGATGTTTTGCGAAGTAGAATTATCTTGTACCTTGCTAAAAGAGCTTCTTGCGGCAGAGCTTTTGGACAGCATATAGATTACCGAGGTTTTATAAATGTTTTGTTCTTCTGTCAATGCACTGTCTACTGCCATCTGGAGATTCTTCTGATAGCTCAGGTTAACGGTGATTATAAAAACAGGTATTATGGCAAGCAGATAGACGATAAAGCACAGCAGGAGTATTTTCTTTTTAAAATTCATATCAAAGCTCCATCCTGTAACCAAACTTGTATACAGTCGAAATTCTGTGGGTTTGCAGTTTTTCACGCAATTTCTGAATATGCATATCTACGGTCCTTGTATTTCCTTCAAAATCGTAATCCCAAACGATATTTAAGAGCTTTTCTCTAGACAATGCAATACCCCGATTTTCATAAACGATTCTTAAGAGGTCAAATTCCTTTGGGGTAAGGCTTATCTCCTCACTGCCCTTTAAAACCTTCCTCTGTTCAAAAAGGATTGTAATATCGTCAAACTCCGCCTTGGTACTTTCAAGCGAATATTTTTTGGCACGCCTTAAAATACTTCTTATCCTTGCCAGCAGCTCAACACCCTCAAAAGGTTTTGTCATAAAATCATCAGCACCAAGGTTGAGTCCCTTCACCTTATCCATGATGCTGTCCCTGGCGGTTAGTACAATAACTGGAATACCATTGTCGATTATATGGGGCAGGAGCTGGTAGCCATCTATTTGTGGAAGCATAAGGTCAAGAACAACAAGGTCAACTTTGTGGTTTTGAATAATATCAAGACCTGCCTTTCCATCAGCTGCCGTAATAACATCAAAGCCGCCTAAAATGACATTTTGGCGGATAAGCTCCCCAATCGGTTCTTCGTCTTCAATTATAAGTATTTTTAACATATCTGGCATAGAATGATACCTCTGATTTTCCTGATTCAAATATATTTTACACCATGGATTGTTCGATGTAAAACCAATCTCTTAACAACTCTTTCTATTTTGAATTTACGATCAAAAGTAAGAGTTATTATCTTATCATTGGTTAACGGTAATGCAAATATTTATTGGGAACATGGGAATAAATACAGAAATTCAAAAAGGGTTAGATATGGTATTTTAATTTATAATACTGAGGAAGAGGCTGTAGATGTGAATCTTATGGCAAGAGCTTTTATAGATGCTAAAACCAGTCGCACAGCTGTTCTTGATGTGTGGGGGGACTATTGGGACAGTGGGACAAGCGGTAAAGTTCAGATGGAGGGAGATTTGTCAGGAGTTTCAAACTTTGTAAGCGTGCCGGGAGGACAAGCAAGATGGGTTTGTCTGTATGATTTACCGGAGCACTACAGTGATGGCGAGAATGATCTATTTAACGGGATATTGAAATTATCATTAAGTAAAAATGGAGGTATGTATAGTGGGGAGAAGGTATATTGTGACGAATACATTATGGACTTGGGCAGTATGAACTGTGTTGACGATTTTGTGGTGAGTAATGTTTCAAATGCAAAAAGGGAAATTACACAATTATTCAGGGAAAGGCATGAGGAGTATCAAAACGAATTTAGAAGTATAGCAGATTTGAGGGGATCAGGAGATTCTGCACAGCTTGCATATAAGATAACATCGCCTACGACCATAAGCCCGGAAACACCATTCAGGTTTCTCGTTACAGGCTACGATGCACCCAATATTAATAAAAATGAACTGATTGGCATATCCGACATAATGCTGGCAAATAAAGACAAGTATAATGCATTGGAAGTAAATAATAATGTGAATATCAATATCTTAAACGCCCAGGATGATGTTATGAAAAACTGCTATAATTATGGAGTGGTTTATAGGTTTGATTTTGATGAGAATGGTAAATTCCAGTCCCAAGCCGGGCAAAAGCTGGTCTTGAAGATTAAAGCAAATAATAAGGCTAATCCGGCAGCTGCTCTTGTAAGATTTGATGGTGAGGATTTACCTGTGGAGCGATGGTTTGGAATTTATACTATAGTAAATGGCATTGGTAGTCCTGTTAAAAAGATGCTGACTCAAAATGATAATGAACTTGTAATTGACTTGGGGGAAAGTATTTCAAAGGATTTCTATATTATAATAAGCGGAATGAGCTCTCTTCCTGGAGAGATATGCATTGAAAGTACACCTCAATAATTCTTAGTTTTCTGAAGATTAGATATCCCAGGCAGAAGTGTGCCTGGGATACTTTGAATATACAATATTTTCTATTTTGATATCTCAACAGTATTTGTGGCTGCGTTCCATTTAACAGTGGCACCAAGTGCTTCGCTAACAAAACGCAGGGGTACAAAAGTACGGCTACCTTTTAGTGTTGACGATGAATCGACTGATACTTTTTTTCCATTAATACTATAGGCATTTTCATTGATCTTGAATAATATAGTATCACCATTTTTCTCAATAACAACTGTTTGGGTGTTGCTAATCCACTTAACACTACCACCAAGTGCTTCCGCAACAAAGCGAACTGGGACTTGTGTACGATTATTTTTATCCAAGAATGGTGTTACATCAGGGAAAAGGACAGGAGAACCATTAACCGTAACATGAATAGCAGACTGTTGTGTTCTTTGTTGTGATGTTTGTTCTGCAGTGATACTTGTTGAAACAAGAATGATACCTTCTGATGAGACAATAATAAATTTCTCCTCATCAAACATAACCTGCTCAAATTGGCACTTATAACCTGAATCGATTTTTTTCCAGTTAACTAGATCTGTTGATTCCATAATAGATCCTGAATGACCAACAATGACGTAGGTTCCTTTTCCATATGTAATATCTTTTGCCCGACCTAATCCATTGGATTTTAGTTTTGTCCACTTTTCTCCATCCGAAGAGGTATAAATCACTCCATCCGCAACTATGAAAAGTTTATTATTAATAACCTTCATTTGTACATCATATAAATTTGTACTTTCAAAATCATATCTCTTACAATTCAGATTTTTATCAACAACTGTTACTTTACCATTTCTTGCTGCGAAATAAGCATTGTTATTGAATATAATGCTATCAGTATATGTTATGTCACCCTCAGCAAAATTAGTTTCCAAAAAAACTAATGCGGACTTACTATCTAATAATAGTTTTTCAAAGTATATATCCTTTGTGTTTAATGCCATACGAAAATCATCGCCACTGCCATTATAGTCAACAAAAATGTTACCCGCACGAGTATACATGAGATGGTTATTGAAATTAATGACCTTTTTAAATCCAAAAGCATGTGCATGTTGAATGGCTGTCCATGATTTGAGATCACTTGATGTAAATCTTCGTCCATCTTCATATTCTATTGTATAAGTTTCACCATTTTTATATAGGCCGATATAGTGAGACCCTAATATAGATGAATTAAAATCAATAATAACCTCTTTTTGAAGATTTGAATTCAATGTATATAATTGCTCTCCATTATTTAATATAATTTTATCGTTAATGTACTGTAAAGTCGTTGGATATTTTGTAGAACTAAATAACAAGTCCGTTTTCTTCGTTGCCAAATCAACACGCACCAAGCCACTTTCAGGGTCTCCTATAAAAACTTTATTATTGATTACAACGCTATTGCCAAGATAAGCACCAAGGATCGTTCCTGTATCAACAACGATTGCTCCGTTTTGATCAACTAAGTATGAGTTTTCTACCTTATCGCCTCTATAAACTCCTTTGTTTGAGGTTATATACCCTACCTTTCCAGCATTATTATAAAGGCTTACAGGGTAAATCTTCATATCGTTCACAAATAATTGTGGATAGGTATCCTTAAGATTTAAGTTATAATCAAAAACTTGAACTGATGAAGTATTCTCGTTTATTATGTAAATGAACTGATCAGTGATGGTAGCACTCGTAAGTGTTACATCTTTATCAGAAAGGGTTATGGGAACGTAATTTTTAAAATCCTTCGTTGTATATAGATTATGATAGGCTACCACTACATAAGCATCTGTTTTATCCAAATAATAGATATTTCGTGTATCATCAGGTAAGATAACTGTATATTGTAACTTCCAGGTATTTTCCATACCAGTTTTTGAGGTGTAGAGTTTTCCAGACTTTGTAATCAGAATGAATCCATCTGCACCTGATGTAATAAGAGCTATATTTTCCGACATGTTGAATGCAGACCAATTCAGACTATCAGAAGATACTGCAATGTTTTTGCCATATCTCTGATTATATCCTATGACAGTATTCTTATAAATTGCAAAATTTCGATAATCATCATATTGCCCAAATTGATGAGTCTTTAATGACATTCCTTCATCACCTGAGGTCAGGATCATTCCATTTTCGCAGAAGCAAATCAAATGATTGTTAACATATGCCAGAGCATTAACAGTCCCATATGGATTTCCAATGTTCTTAAATGTAATGGCCCCATGTGCTGTGCTACTTAATAATAATGTAAAAATAATTGTCAGTATTAATATTCTTCTTTTTAGCTTCAAAGCAGTTCGCCTCCATTTTTTATGTTTAATTATTTTATTTTAGAAAACGAATTCTCACGGATTCGTCAAATTATCATCTGTTGAGTTTTGTACATCTCCCTTAAAACAAAGTGGTATAAGGAAATGTCTCTCATTAGTCAGTCACACAAAAAAGAGATAGGGCATAGCTCCTATCTCTTTTCATACGTCAACTTGAATATAACTAATCGGGGTGAGAGGACTTGAACCCCCGGCATCTTGGTCCCAAACCAAGCGCGCTACCAACTGCGCTACACCCCGTCGTCAGGCGACAAAAAGAATTTTACTACATCACTGGCCTTATTTCAACAGCTGAATATAGTCATTATGTCAATTTATGATTGTTATTCTTGATAATGCTGTGTGACGCGAGATATTTCTAGCTTTTTCGTAATGAAAATCCTATTGTTAGTGCAGAAAATTGATACACTTATTTTATATTAATTTTTACATGCAGATTAAAATGTAATATAACCGTAATATAACCGTAATTGAACCGTACTACCTGATGACTTATAATATAGAGGGGGATTCTAACCCCTATATGATTAGTATATATGTTTCATAAAGAGCTTATATTAGCAAATGCGGTTAAGGCTTCTGAATATGCCTTATTGCAATGAATTAACTATTTAAAAATGAATTATCTATTTAAAGAGGTGTTTTATATTAAAAGGGTTTTTGGGCAGGTAAGAAGGGCAATACAGGATTATAACATGATAAGGGAAGGTGATAGAATAGCGGTAGGTGTATCGGGCGGCAAGGACAGCTTGACACTGCTTGTTGCCTTAAGGCAGCTTCAGGAGTTTTATCCTGAAAAGTTTCACTTGGAAGCAATCACTATTACCATGGGAATCGGTGACTTTGACCTGACCCCTGTGAGGGAATTATGCAGAAATATTGGGGTAAACTATACTGTGGAAGAGACTGTTATAGGCAAAATAATATTTGAAGAGAGGAAGGAGAAAAATCCCTGTTCTCTTTGTGCGAACATGAGAAGAGGGGCCCTTCACAACATTACAAAAGCACTTGGATGCAACAAAATTGCACTTGCACATCATAGAGATGATGCAATTGAAACTTTATTGTTAAGTACTTTTTATGAAGGACGTTTACACACATTTTCGCCTGTAACATACCTTGACCGAAAGGATCTTTACATGATAAGACCACTAATCTACACAGAGGAAAAGGAAGTGAGGGCATTTGTAAAGGAGTATGGACTTACCATAGTAAAAAGCCCCTGCCATATTGATGGCTATACCAAGAGGCAGGACATTAAAACAATGCTGAAAGAAATGACAAAGGAGAAAAGGGATATCAAATCCAATATTTTCGGTGCTATTAAGAGATCCGGCATTGATGGTTGGAAAGAATGAAAAGGAGTGGAATCAAGATGAATTACATAAGAGAAATTGTAGCAATTTACACAGCAATAGCTGTTTTACTTCTCGTACCTGTGAATTACGTTTCTGCAGAGCCGACTGTTATTTACCAAAAAACAGTAAAAGAAAAAATAACATCGGGAGCCACTTTAGAGAAGATTACGAAGTTTACTGCCGATGGTTGGCAGACCATTAATGTATTGAGAATTGATTTGGGCAATCCAAATATCAAGATAGATTCTTTGACAAACACAGATTCAATTATGAAGCTTGCACCGCTGAAAACTCTTGCTGAGACAAGAGGGGCAGTTGCCGCAATAAATTCAAGCTTTTTTAACTGGACGGGAGAAGCGGGAGGCGGTTATCCCGATGGTACTATAATTGAATCCGGCAAGGTGGTAAGTGCTCAGTCAGGGTATAACAGCACCGGTGACAACATGGGCTCTATTTCCATAAACAATGCCAATAAGGTATTCTTTGATTACTGGAAAACTAATATCAAGCTGGCGGCACCTAATGGAAAGCTCATAGATGTAGCACAGTTCAACAAGCCAAGCAGAACAGGCCATAAGGATATAATCGTGCTGGACAGGCGATGGGGAAAAACATCCATAGGAGCATCGGAAAAATATCCCGAAATGTTTGAGGTTGTAGTTGATGAGGGCAGGATAGCCGAAATGCGTTTTGCACAGCCGGCTGTAGAAATTCCTGAAAACGGATATGTTATAGTCACTACAGCAGCTAATGGACCTAAAATAACAAATAATTTCCAAGTAGGGGATGAAGTGAAGCTGTCAATTAACACAACACCTGACTGGAGCTCAATAGCGGTTTCCATGACAGGAAGTGCAATTTTGTTAAAGGATGGAAAGATACCCTCCAAGTTTTCGATAAATATGGCAGGTAAAAGTCCAAGAACGGCTGTGGGCTCTACAAAAGACGGAAAACAGCTCATTATGGTTGCTTTAGATGGAAGACAAAACCTTGGGGTTGGTATGGATCAGACTGAATTAGCCAAACTTATGCTTGAACTTGGAGCATATAACGCAATAAATTTTGATGGCGGCGGATCTACAACCATGGTAGCACGTCATCAGGGAGATACAAAGGTGTCGTTGATTAACAGTCCTTCCGACGGTGCACAAAGGAATATAGCTGCCGGGTTGGGAGTGTTTTCCGTTGCTCCGCCGGCTGAGCTTGAAGGATTAGTAATTGATACTACTGATACTTCAGACAAAAATGTATTTGTAAATACATCCAGAAGTTTTAGTGTGAAAGGCTTTGACAGGTATCTAAATCCTATTTCGGTGGATCCTAACCAAGTTACCTATAGTGTTTCGGGGGTAAAGGGGGATTTCGTGGGCAACACATTTTACCCCAAGTCATCAGGCAAGGCTGTCATAAAAGCTACGGTAGGTGAGATCAGTTCTGTCCTTGAGATTGACGTACTGGGAAATCCTGTAGAGATTGATTTAAATACCGACACTATAAAGTTGCCTCTAAACGGAACCAAAACATTTACCGTTACAGGCATAGACAAGGATGGGTTTACATCAGCAATTAATCCGGCTGATGTTAAATGGTCTGTTAATGGCGACATTGGAAGCTTTAACGGAGGCACATTTACTGCTCAGGCTCAAGGAGCAGGCTATATAGATGCTTCTGTTGGAAACGCCCATGCATACTGCGGCGTAGCGGTTGCTGTAAGCCATAGTAAAGTGATTGACGGCTTTGAACAGTTTAACGGAACGTTCATGTCAAGCCCGGCAGGGCTTTCAGGCTCCTATGAAGCTTCTAATGAGTACGCTAAAACCGGTTTATATTCAGGTAAGCTGACATATGATTTCTCAGTCACAGAGGGTACAAGAGCTGCTTATATGGTATTGCCCGATCAGGGCATGAAATTGGAACAGGGTGAAAAGCTAGGTATTTGGGTATATAACACCCACTCTGCACCAAACTGGCTGAGGGCTGAACTGTATGACTCAGTGGGCAGTAAACAGATAATAGAATTTACTAAGGATTTGAACTGGGATGGCTGGAAGTACCTTGAAGCATCCCTTCAAAGTGTCAAGATGCCGGCTCGTCTTACAAAAATATATCTTGCTCAGGTAAACCCTGTGCCCGACTCAGGCAGCGTGTATTTTGATGATCTTACCCTAGTATCATCTTTCTACCCTTCGCTTGATCAGGTAAACATACCTGCAGATACTGAGTATAAAGATCCTCAACAAAAGACCGTGGCATTTAAAAAGACTGCCAATTCCTTCAGAATAAGTGTATTTGGACAATCAGCAGAACCTAAAAACATACTTCAAAAGCTGGTGACTCAGAGGTTTACCCAATCAATAAGCAAGGATATGTCAGATATGGCGGTTATTTTAGGAAATGGTACTCATAAGCTGACATCCAATATAAAGGTTCAGACAATATCAACAAGCAAGAATTACAAGTCTGTGGACTATAAAGGCAGCAGGCTCATACAACTGGATACATCAAAAAACGGGCTTAGAAAGAGTGATCCCGGGCAGTGGAAATGGTTTATGGATAAACTTAGCTCCTATTCAGGCGACAATTTATTTATATTCATGTCTGATTCACCGAGGAATTTTTCCGACAAATTAGAGGGCAATCTATTTATGGATATGCTTTCG
The DNA here is from genome assembly GCF_036567765.1 of Pseudobacteroides sp. Taxonomy (NCBI): domain Bacteria; kingdom Bacillati; phylum Bacillota; class Clostridia; order Eubacteriales; family Oscillospiraceae; genus Pseudobacteroides; species Pseudobacteroides sp. Next base: position 95,022 of record NZ_DATCTU010000074.1, on the reverse strand, counting down.
GAATACCATAAAACAAAGGGAAAGAATGTTTGGGTCATATATAAAAACGGCTCGAACTCAACTATAATGGAAGATGGCGTAAAATATTTTTCAACAACAGGATATGATTTGGCAGGATTAAACTCATCAAATGCGGCCTCCAAAGTAAAATACCTACTGATTACAGTTAACGGCAAGGATGTTAGCTACGAATTCAAGCCATCAGTATAACAATCAATTTTTGTAAATATATATTATTGGACAAGGTGAACTCCAAAAGAGGGGCCTTGTCTTTTTTTATAGTCATGATCCAAATATAGCAGATATCATTTGCTTTGATATGGATACTTATTGTATAATATTGCTATGTTGAAAATTACTATTTCATATTAAAAGTGATAAATCAATTAATAGGGTGGCAGTTTTATGGTAAAAAATATTATCTTTGATTTTGACGGCACTATTGTAAATACAAAAGAACTTGTTATGAATTTATATAATGAAATTGCAGAAAAAAACAAATTCAGAATTATAAATGAGCAAGAGTTGGATTACATAAGCGGTCTGCCTTATAGGGATAGAGCAAAATATTTAAAGATACCCATTTACAAAATTCAACTCCTTATGGCTGGTGTACTTAAACGGTATAAAAGCCACTTAAATGCCATAGGATTGATTGACGGGATTGAGGAAGTTCTCTACAAATTAAAGGAAAAAAATATTAACCTAAGCATAATTTCTTCCAATGCGGAGAGCACAATCAAAGAATACTTCAAAAACAAAGGGATAAGCGTTTTTGACGATATTTATTCTGCAAAGGGCCTTTTTGGCAAAGATGTTTCCATATCAAGATATATCAGTAAACGCAGACTTGATAAGGATGAAACCTTGTATGTGGGTGACGAAGTGAGAGATATCCATGCTTGTAAAAAGTCTTTTGTAAAAATAATTGCTGTAACCTGGGGGTTTGACATACATGATGCGTTAAGGTCCCATAATCCTGATTTCTTAGTAAGCACTCCAAAAGAAATACTAGATATTTTATCTTAAGGCATGTATAAAAACTATAGTGGAAGTTATTTTTTTGATCATGACTAAAAGCGGGGAAGAGGTATATTATGACAAAAGGTACAAATGGTATGAGGTCCCATTCGGAAAAAGCAGATGCAAAAAGGGCCAGATTACTGCTTAAGGTTTTAGCAGGCGTTGTATTTGTAATAATTGTTGCTGTTGCAATAGTTGTAGGAGTGCTAAGCTTGCATGAAAAATCTGCTGTGGATAAAGCAGTGGTAGATGAAAAATTAGGTCAGATGGAAAAGTTTATAGATGAGCAGAAGTGGACTGAAGCAAAAAGTATTGGTAATGAGCTATTAGACATGAATATTGCTCAGGGAACCAAGGTCAGTGTATATTGGGAGATGGGGATAATTGAGAGCTATCAGAAAAATTTCGGTACTGCTATAGATTACGCCAATAAGGTACTAAATATAAGCTCTGCTGACGGTCATTATTTGCTGGGACTTATTTATACCGATATGAAAAAGTACGATCAGGCTATAAATGAGTTTACCATTGTAGGACAAACGAGCCCAATGTATAAAAATACTGCAGACAGCTGGATTGCGGAGCTTAAGAAGCTTTCAGGCAGTGGAAAATGATATTGAAATAAAGCGTTTAACTTAAAAAAGTGACTTTGCTTTTATTGAAGCGAAGCCACTTTTTAATATCCAGAAAATTATGGTGTATACTGCACCACAATTTCTACCCTATCTTTGTGAGGTTGGCAAAAGCTGCCATTAGTCTTTTCATTCCAGAGCCCTTAAAGTGTATTTCCAGTTTGAAATCATCATTCTCCTTTTCTACCGATGTAATAATACCTATACCAAACTTTTTGTGCTCCACCTTGTCTCCGACATTAAAGGCAGACTTGATACCTGCTGGTTTTGGGGAACTTACTGATGCAGGATTGTAGGTCCTGTTCAGGCTGGAAATAGTATCCTTTTGGACACTGTTTATTTGCCTTGGAAAGCCTGAATCCTTTTGCATGCCGTTAGCCTGCCTTGGGAAACCTGAGTTCCCTGAGGTGGTGACGCTGCTGGAGAAACTTGAAGCCGATCTGGCCGATGGCCTTCCATAGCCTTCAATAAGCTCCGCAGGTATTTCGTTTAAAAACCTAGAGGCTTTATTGTATGTGGTATTTCCAAATAAGGTACGGCTTAAAGTGCTTGTCATGTAAAGCCATTTTTTGGATCTGGTTATTCCAACATAGCAAAGTCTTCGTTCTTCTTCAAGCTCACTTTCATCAGTTACGGCACGGTAGCCTGGGAATATTCCTTCTTCCATTCCTACAAGGAAAACTGCTGGGAATTCAAGGCCTTTTGCACTGTGAAGAGTCATAAGTACAACATTATTTTGCTCCTCTTCAAGCTTATCAATATCTGCAACAAGGGAAATACCTGCTAGATAGGCTCCAAGGCTCTTGTCCTCTTCTCGTTCCTCAAACTCTATGGCACCTGAGATAAGCTCCTGTATGTTTTCAAGCCTTGTCTGGGCTTCAACCGTATTCTCAGCCTTTAGCTCCTCCATAATACCCGACTGCTTTATTACTTCTTCAATAAGCTTTGAAACAGGCAGTTCGCCCTTCATAATCCTGAATTTATTAATGAGGCTGACAAAAACCTCAAGCTTGGAGGTAGCCCTCTGGAGCTCAGGTACACCGGCTGCAGAATCGATTACACTGAAAATACTGCAGCCCCTCTGGTTTGCTACGCCTTCTGCAGTATCAACTGTGGTGTTGCCAATACCTCTTTTTGGAACATTGATGATCCTCTTAAGGCTAATGTTGTCTGAGGGGTTTTGAATAACCCTCAGGTATGCGATTATGTCCTTTATTTCTTTCCTGTCATAGAACCTCAAGCCTCCAAAAATCCTGTAAGGGATAGACTCCCGCATAAGCATTTCTTCTATGATACGTGATTGAGCATTGACCCTGTAGAGGATGGCAAAGTCTTTATAGCTGACATTTTCCATTGCACTAAGCCTTTTAATTTCAGATGCTACAAAACCGGCCTCCATATACTCGTTTGAACCCTGATAATACTGAATCTTGGGCCCTTCAAGGGTTTCTGTCCACAGGCTTTTGTTCTTTCTTCCAGTATTATTCTTTATAACATTATTTGCTGCATCAAGTATAAGCTGGGTTGACCTGTAATTTTGCTCCAGTTTAATGGTTTTACAGTCCTTAAACTCCTTTTCAAAGTCAAGTATATTTCTTATGTTTGCCCCTCTCCAACCGTAAATTGATTGGTCATCGTCACCAACAACGCAGAGGTTTCTATTGGTCTGTGCCAAAAGGCTTATAAGGGTGTATTGTGCAGTATTGGTGTCCTGGTATTCATCCACGAGAATATATCTGAATTTTTTCTGGTAGTAATCAAGAACATCCTCATGTTCTATCAAAAGCTTTATTGTCAAAATTATAATGTCATCAAAGTCAAGAGCATTGTTTTGCTGCAGCTTTTTCTGATATAGCTCGTATATCGAGGCTATCTTGTTCATTCTATAGTCTGCCTGATACATTTTGCTGTAGGTTCTGGTGTCAATCAGCTCATCCTTTGCCCTTCCTATGGCATCAAGCATGCCTTTAGGGGGGAAGTTTTTTTCATTGAGGTTTAGTTCCTTCAAGCAATCCTTTATTACAGTCACCTGGTCAGATGTATCATAGATAACAAAGCTGTTGTCGAAACCCAACCTGTCAATGTATCGCCTTAGTATTTTGACACAGGTTGAGTGAAAGGTTCCTATCCACATGCCTTCACACATGGAGCCCATGAGCCTTCCGATCCTCTCCTTCATTTCCTTTGCAGCTTTATTGGTAAATGTAATAGCCAAAATGCTTGCAGGATGTACAGTACGGCCTCTTAACACCCTAACGGCATCCTCTGAAAGCTCTGCCTTTTTGTTTGTAGGCAGACTCTCCGCTATGCTTCTAAGCATGTCCATATCAGCATTTTCAGCGTATGCAGGTATGTGCGTGCTTTTGTACGAATCCCCAAATCTAATCATATGTGCGATTCTATTGACAAGAACAGTGGTCTTTCCAGAACCGGCACCAGCTAAAATGAGAACAGGACCGTTTATAGTATAAACGGCTTCCCTCTGCCTTTCGTTCAAAAAATTGTATTGGGACTGGATAAGTTTATCTCTTAAGGATATGAATTCCTTTATGCTATTTTCACCGGATATCATTTTTTATCACCTTCACAATAAATCAATTTATAATATCACTTTTCATATAAAAGTGTAACCAATTTAGTATAGCATAGATTTATCCCTACTTAAAGGAATAAATCACGTGGTTAATTTCCTGTGAAATTAAAAAGCCGCATCGAAATGCGGCTCTTACTTTTGAGTGATTTATTATAAATTTTATTATAATTGATTGAAATTAAATGCTTGTCTAAAAATCAGGCTCAATCAAGCCGTAGTTTCCATCTTTTCTCCTATAAACAACATTAACTTCTTTGGTATCCGCATTTGAAAACATAAAGAACTCATGACCCAAAAGGTTCATTTGCAGGATAGCTTCTTCAAGTGCCATAGGCTTTATAGCGAATTTTTTGGAGCGGACTACCCTGAAGTCATTTTCTTCCTCAACCTCAGAGAAAGAAGGAACATTTTCAGCTTTAATGGCTTCAGCTTTAAGCTTCTTTTCAAGTCTTGTTTTATTTTTAACTATTTGCCTTTCTATTACATCAACAACTTTATCGATTGAAGTATACATATCGCCGGTTGATTCTTCAGCCCTCAAAATAAGACCGTTTGAGGATATGGTAACTTCAAGAATATGCCTCATTTTTTCAACACTCATTGTAGCATGAACTTCTGTATTGGGGTGGAAAAACTTTTCAAGTCTTCCGATTTTTTTAGTAACCATTTCCTTTAAGGCACCAGTAACTTCAATATTTTTACCGCTTATTATAAATTTCATAAATATGCAGCCCCTTTCATATTGCAATATATGGCATTTCTACAATAAATGTTTTATTTGATATTAATATAGATTTACCAAATTGGAATGAATTTAAACGGAAAATTAAATGAATTTTGCGATTCCTCCTTTTGCTGTAATAATCTTATTGTCAAATTTAGATATATATTTATATTCTACATTTACTGAATAAATCCTTCTTGTAATACTTCGAACCTGAAAATAAATTTGGGTTATGTAAATTTGGGGATGTTAATAAAAGTTATCCACATTTTCACCATGGTAATATAATCCAACCTTCAAATGGTACTTGACTTTTTTGTGACAAGCCTATAATGCATGTCCTGTAGGGGTTAGGGGTTTGCCAATATATGGTGGATCTGACGCGTTTTAACCCACAAAACATTTGTTTAATATACGAAAAAACTGTGGATAATGTGAATAAATCTGTGAATAACTTAAACAGGCTTGTTTTACCTGTGGATAAGTGGGGGATAAAAATTCCATAAATATTGCGAATTAAAGCATAGTTATTTTATAATATAATTAACACTGCTTATAGAAATTGAAAGAAGTGGTAATAATCTTATATTTGGCGGGATAATCAATATGCCTTTAATTATTTTTTATATTTTACCATTCCTGTTGGCGGCTTTAATATTTATGGATCTTTGCAATAGAATAAAAATAACCAATAAGGGCCTTATGGTTATTTTTCTTATTGCTTTGCCCCATGTATCCATAATTGTTTACCTGGTTAATACCATGCTTTTAAGAAAATTAGATTACGGTTTTATTGAGAATACCTTGGTTATGAGTATTTTAACTTTATCCACATATATTTTTTTAAAAGTAAATGCTTTTCCATATACCAAAAAACAAATAGAAGAGTTAAGGGTCCGGATTTTATTAGGAGGTAGACGGCTTGTTTTATATAGTTTATATACAGGCTGTACTCAAATTGTTTTTTATTTGGTTATGTTTAATGCCCTTAATTCATTTGAAATTCCAAAACATATATTTATAGCGGATACTGTAATCACAGTGCTAAGTGTTATTTTATTGTACATAAACGGAATGTTTCGCATTTTAGCTGCTTCAAAAAGAATCAACATAATAGAGAAAACTATTGCCATATCAACTATGCTCATCCCCGTTGTAAATATTCCTGTAATGCTTTATGCCTGCAGTGCAGCTAAATCGGAGTTTGAGCATGAGTGTTACAGGGTGGTAAAGCATAACATGAGGATTGAGTCTCAAGTATGCAGCACAAAATATCCACTTGTTATGATTCATGGCATTGGATTTAAGGATTATAAATACGTAAATTACTGGGGAAGGATTCCTAAGGAACTCATGAAAAACGGAGCAAAGGTGTATTATGGAAACCAGGAGGCTTTTGGCACTGTTGAGTATAATGCTCAGGATATTAAGAACAAAATATTGGAGGTAATGAGTGAAACAGGGTGTGAAAAGGTAAATATTATTGCACACTCAAAGGGAGGAATTGATGCCCGTTACATGATCAGCAAGCTGGAAATGGAAGACTATGTAGCTTCCCTTACCCTTATTGCAGTTCCAAACCAAGGCTCAAAGATAATTGATTTTATTTACTGGCTGCCAAAGTGGTTCCACCAGGGTGCAGGAAAAATAATAGACAAGTATTTCAGGCTTATAGGGGATAAAAACCCAGACTTCTTTACGTCTACCAGGCAGATCTCCACCCACTACTGCAAGAAGTTCAATGAAGAAATTAAGGACTCCGAGAAAGTCTTTTATCAAAGCTATGCAGTTGCTATGAATAATTTGTTCAGCGATTATGTACTCACCATCCCTTATTTAATCCTGAGAATATTAGGAGGAGATAATGACGGACTGGTGGAGGTTGAGTCAGCCCAATGGGGAGAATTCAGGGGAATCCTTAAAAACAGGTATAGCAGGGGTATATCTCATGGTGACATAATTGACCTTCGCAAAGACTCATATAAGGGCTTTGATGTAAGGGAAAAATATATTGAAATAGTGGCAGATCTTAAGGGAAGGGGATATTAGGAGAGCAGCGGGTATTAGAATCAGGTGATATTAGGTGATGTTAGTATTAGGGGGATTTTAACCCCCTGCTTATAGAGCGAACTAAAAATTCAATTTCCTCATCCACGCCCTTTATGTTATACTCCTTGAGAAATACAAACCTCATAGTGAAATAACCGAACATTGATGTCAGAATCATGCGGATTATAACAGGATTGGGTAAATCAATTATTTCACCGCTTGCTTTAAACTTATTGATTGTAGAGTTTATAAAATCAAATAAGTATTTGCCAACGACTGGAAGGAATTCCTTGTTAAGAACATCATTGTACAGAAACTCCTTTATAACAATTCGAAATATATCCTGATTTTTATCTATAAATTCAAATCTGTTTTTTACAACTGCTCTTATGAAAACCTCAAAGCTGTCAGCACTTTTACTTATATCATCAACAAATTCTTTGGCTATTACAGGGATTAAATCCTTCAAAAAAGGCATAATTACACACATCAGAAGATTTTCCTTGGTTCCATAATGCCGGAATATGGTTCCTTCAGCTACTCCTGCGGCTTTTGCTATCTCACTGGTGGAAGTGTTGGAATAGCCCTTTTCGGCAAACATTTTGATAGCAACCTCTACAATCTTTTGTTGTTTTGTAGTTTCCTTGCTTGAGAGTTTTGATTTTTCAAATATTTTATCCAGTATATTATCAGAAGACATTAAAATCATTTCCTTTGGCAGTTTTAATCATACCTTAATAGATTATATATATAATAATTCTCTTTGTGTATCAAACGGCATAAAAATCAATGCTTCCTGTATTTTCTTAAAACTATTATGTTAAGTATTACAAATGCAAATATAAACAATGCAAGTATTAACAAATCCTTATAGATATCGCCTATGCCCCATCCCTTATACATAATACCCTTTAATGCATCGGCACCATAGTAAAGAGGCATAAATTTGGCCAAAGCCTGAAGCCAATTTGCCATACCATCAACAGGAATAATGCCTGAGAAGAATACCTGAGGAATTATAACAATAGGTATGAACTGAATCATTTGAAACTCTGATGACGCAAAGGTTGAAAGAAGAATGCCGAGGGACAGAGCCGTCAAAGCCAGCATCAGGCTTATGAGCATAACATTCCAGATTGATCCTGCCAAAGTTACCTCAAGAACATTGATGGCGAACACCACAACAACGACAGTTTGTATAACAGCAAATATGCCGTACCCTGCTAAGTATCCTGTTAGTACTTCAGGCCTTTTTATAGGGGTTGACATCAACCGCTCCAATGTGCCGGTTGTTCTTTCCCTGAGTAAGCCTATGCCTGATATGAGAAAAACAAAGAAGAAGACGAAAAAGCCTATCAGTATGGATATAAGTATATCAAAGAAAGTTGTTTCACTGCTCCCGTATATATATTGTGTTTCAATGGAAGGCGGAGTAACTTGTAAGCTTATGGAACCGGTCTTTGGCTGAATACCCAAGGAGGTTGCCTGATTAACCTTCATTAGAAGAGCTTTAGAGCTTGCAGGATCATTATTTAAAAGAATAAGCGTAAACTTTCCGTCATTATTCTGAAGCAGCCCGTCAAGACCTTCTTTTTCAACTGTCTCATATGATGCCGATTTAAATTCTTTTATTGTTATACTGCTGCCTTCCAATGCTGAGACGATTTTTTTATCTATGCTTACTACCCCTAACTTATGGGGGGTATCGTTTTCGGTAAATAAGAAGTTCATAAGCGTAAGTATCAGAAGCGGAGCTATAAAAAGCAGTGCCAGTGTTCTCTTGTCACGAAGCATTTGAAGAATTATTCTTTTTATTAAGGCCCGTGTTCTCATGAAAGTTTACCTCCTGCCTTTATGAATACATCTTCCAAATTGATAACATTATAGGACTCCATCAGAGCTTTTGGGGTGCCCTTGGTAAGCACCTTTCCATCTCTTATCATTGCCAGTACATCACATTTTAAAGCTTCATCCATAACATGGGTTGTTATAATAATAGTTTTTCCTTCACTGTTCTTTAATCTATACAGCTCATTCCATATTCCAAGCCTCAATTCAGGATCAATGCCCACTGTAGGTTCATCAAGTATAAGCACACTGGGGTTTTGAATCAAGGCTATACCAAGAGACAGACGGCGTTTCATTCCGCCTGAATAAGCTGAAACCTTTTTCTTTAAGTGATCTGTGAGATTTGCAAGTTCTGCTACATAAGCTATACGCTTTTTCTGATCGGACTTGTTTATTTTGAAGAGGGAAGCGAAAAACTTGAGGTTTTCCTCACCGGTAAGTTCTGAGTAAAGTGCATCTGATTGGGCCATATAACCGATATTCTGCATAACTTCAAGATTGGGCATCTTTCTATCCAGCACATGAGCAGTTCCTACATCAGTCTTTTCCATGCCCACCATGATTTTTACAAGGGTGGTTTTGCCTGCACCTGAAGGACCGATGAGTCCGTAGATCTGTCCGTTTTCAATGCTTAGGCTTACATTATCAAGTACCATTCTTTTGCTATAACTTTTGCTTATGCTGTCTAACGTCACTACAGGATCCATAAGAGCTCCTCCTTATAATAAAAGTGAGTGATCACTCACTTTTATTATAAGGCTTTTGTGTTTGGCTGTCAATAAGGGGGAATTTCATTTAATACTTATCAAGCAGCTCATAAGCCATATCATAATTCCTTTTCTCTGTAAAATCAAACCATGCGGATTGTTCTTCTTTTTGCCTTAAAAGATTGGCCTTTAATTTGGAGATGGTATTCTCATCAAAAAATATTTCATTCTTTGTGCCTTTTGATTCATTGCTGTAATTAAGGACTTTTTCCAGCATATCAAAGTTCATAGATGTGATGGCGTTCTCCATCATGTTTATAAATATATCCTTTTTGATTTTATAGCCCTTGGATACCAGCAATTTTATAATTTCGAAATTGTTATTTCCATATGCACTGACTGTAGTGTCCCGCAGCTGTGATTCGTCAAGCTTAGGGCAATTATCAAAGTAGTATTCCAAAGCCTCTATTTTCCCACCGGCGGCAAGATTTAATGCAGATGCGAAAGCATTCTCCCCGTCTATAGGGATGCCTTTTTCAAGCAGATATATATACATTTTACTGCTTGGCAAGTAATATGCCGGAAAAATCTTAGGAATATGATTACTACATCCATTCTTTAGAAGATAATCAACCAGTTTATAGTCCTCCATTTGTACCACAGAGCCCAGAACCTTACGTCCAAGCTCCTTTCTCAGGTCTGCACCATTTTCTACCAAAAGGGGTATTAGTTTTTTTCCCCTTGCCATAATATCAGGGCTACTGCCCCACAAATCAGTAAACCAATTATTTATATTGGGGTTACAACCTTTGGTTAACAGATATTCTGCGGCATCATAATTTCTATTTATAACGGCGTATTCCAATGGAAGACGGTTTGTTTCGCTTGGGAGGCTCACGTCTGCTCCGCCATCAACAAGAACCTTTACCACATCGAGATATTTGAGGGCTGCTATAAGAGGAGTATCACCATTTGATGAATAATTTCCATTGTTTAGATCTACATACTTTATAAGAGTGGATACTGCCTGTGTGCGATGGTTTGCTATTGCAGCAAAGAGAGCGTTTTTAAGGTTTGTTGCAGTATAGGATTTATCATCAAGCTGCCTTGTCAGCCTTTTGATATTGCCTGCCCTTGCTGAATCCACAATATCGGTGAAAAAGTGCGAGTGTAGGGTAGATGACAATATCGTTATAAAGCACAAAACTATTATTGAAATGAACAGCTTCTTCATACTTGGTACCCCCGCTTTAAAAGTAATCTAAAATTTATTTTTGATATCCTCTTGTATGATAAGCTTAATAAAATAGGCAATATGAGGCATAGTAGAATGACAATATCAATCCTGAAAAAGTATTTTGTGGTGTTGTTTAAAAATACTGCTGATATCAATGTTAGCATAAATCCAAGGTAATAAAACAGCATGGGTCTTACAAACCTTTCGAGTTTGGGGACTATGGTGAGCTTTCCAACCCTTTCAAAGCAGTTTTTTACAAATAGTTTTCTTGACAGCCTGAAAAACACATATGAAATCATTAGCAATATTAAAGCAACCGCAAAAACTATAAAAGGAAGATCCAATAAACCACCAGACCAATCTCTTACGGAAGAGTAAGTTTTATATGTACTCAATATCACATTGTCAATGACTTTAATGTCGTTATGCCCTAAAAAATGAGACACAAAACGCATTGAATTATAATTGTTAAAAACTTGAAATATTAAAAATACCAGCGTAAATGGAAAGGCACCGAAAATCATAACCAGCAGGCTTCCTGAAATTGTTGATCCGGTCATGGATTGAATTAGCATAATAAAGCTGAATATGAGAATGGAACACGATGTGCCGGCTGTAGACCATATGGTTATATGAGTAAAATATCTGTCCCAACAGTAGTTCAGAATTAACTGAGTGTTCATAATTATGTAGACTACGAAGTAGGAAAGAATTATATTATATGCTCCAACCATCCATTTTGAGGTGATTATCTCCTCTCTTTTAAAAGGAAGGGATGTAGCAAAGGTATATGTAGAAACCTTTCTTTCATGGCTAAAAAGAATATTTGACATGAAAACTAATGTAATTGTTATAACAAATGGTCCTATAACATAGTCCGACCAATCGGTTAGTTCAAACATGATCATTGGGTCAAAAGTATTTATATAAGAGATCAGATTGACTGAAAATAAAATAAAAAGTTCCAATGACAATATGGGAAAAAACCATTTGCCATACTTCCAGTCCTTATAGAGCAATGCTTTGTTCACCTTCATGAAAACCTTCACCTCCATATATGCTGACAAATATTTCTTCAAGGGTTATATCTATTTCTTCTATCATAGAAATGCCGCAGGATTTGATCATTTTCTCAAAAGCATCTGAATAGTTTTTGACTGTCAAGTAGTATATACTGCCTATTTTATTGACAGAACAGACATCTTTGCTTTTTAATACAGCTTCAGGACACTCGGTGCTAAAAACTACCTGCAGCTTTTTTACCGTTCTTTTCAAATCATCCAGATCACCTTTATAAGTAATGCTGCCCTTATCCATAAGAACAATTGAATCGCATACCTTTTCCATATCCACAAGGTTGTGTGATGAAATTATAACCGATGTTTGCCTTTCTGCCACATCATCTATGAGGACCTGCCAAAACTGCTTCTTAGCAACAGGATCCAGGCCTGAGGTAGGCTCGTCAAGTACCAGTACATAGGGCATTGTGCATAAATTTAGCATTATGGAAAGCCTTGTTTTATTGCCCTTTGACAGCTCGCGTATTCTTTTGTCCAAACTAATTTGAAAAGTCCTGTTTAGCCCCTCATACCGCTTTAAATCAAATTCACTGTATGAGAATTTGTACATTTCTAATATTTCTCTTACCTTGAATGTTTCGTAGTAGTGGCTTGAATCGGGCACAAAACCCATTTTGGCTTTAATATCTGGATTTTCATAGACCTGCTGTCCGTTTACCGTGACATAGCCTTTGTCGGGTAACCAGATACCTGTAACGGTTTTTAGTAAAGACGTTTTTCCTGCACCGTTAGGGCCTATGAGAACAGTAATACTTCCCTTCTTTACTGTAAAGCTTACATCCTTTAATATTTCGCGGCTGTGGATCTTTTTACTTACATTGCAAATTTCAATCAAATTAATTACTCTCCTTCCATAGCTTTATATGCTTCATCAACAATACGCATAATGTCGTCTTTGCCAAGCCCTATATAATAGGCTTCAATAATTGCATCTTTTATAGAGCTTTTAATTTTACAAAGCCTGTCATCATCATCCTTAGGTATATAGTTGGAAGATACAAAGGTGCCTCTGCCTGATACGGTATCTATAACCTTCTGACGCTCCAGTTCGGAATAAGCTTTGCTGACTGTATTTGGGTTAACAGTTATTATTTTTGAAAGCTCTCTTACAGAAGGCAGTTTTTCGCCAGGCTTCAGGGTGCCCTTAACAATATTTGCTTTGATCTCATCTATTATTTGCTCATAAATAGGTTTGCTGCTTCTAGGATCAATATTTAACATCTGTACCCCGCAATAAAGTGTATTGAGTGTACTATATCAAATAGTACACTAGTATAATATCATATATAATTTGGTTTGTAAATATCTGTTTTTAATGTCTATAGCAGGACATGATCAAAGTGGTTTGCAACATTGTTTGATATGGGGGAACTTCATTGAAATAAAAAGGCTTGATATCCTTGAAAAAAGATACCAAGCCAAGAGTGATGATAGTCTATAACTAATATATTAAGGCATAATGGTTACGGTCTGGCTTTGTGCATTCCAATCAACCTTTAAGCCCAGATTTTCAAGAAGAAACCTTAGGGGCATATATGTTCTTCCGTTTATTATCTGTGGTGCTACATCAGATTCTTTTGGTACTCCGTTTACATTCATGGTTTTACTTGACACGGTGAGTGAAATGACAATATCTTTATATGAAAGCTTTGTGGCCTTCTTTTGATCATCCCAATCCACTTTGCCGCCTAAAACCTCGATAATTGTTCTTATTGGCACCAGGGTACGGGAGCTGCTTATTATGGGCACTGTTCCACGACCTGGATCTATTTCTGAATCGGAGCCGTTTACCTTCATAATGGGACTTCCTATCTTTAAGTTAATGCTTGTTACATCTCCTGAGTTTGAAGGCCCATACATGGAAAACAGGCTTTCCCAGACTCGTATGCTGCCGGTTCCAAGTCTCCATACCGTAAGACCTGGAAGCTTTTTATTTTTTGTAAGCAGTTCATACTTCAGCTTTATAGATTCAGGTGATTCATAGTGGTACTCAACTGAATCTATTTCTGATCCGTTTATCTTTAATTTTGACTTTTCTTCCTCAGTAAGCTTGCTTGCAGGGATGTGCTTTTTTGCTACTATGGGACCCTTTAAGACTTCTTCATCAGAGCTCATTTTTTCAACTTCCTCAAGTGATACCCTGTTATATGTATAATAGTAATAAAGCTTGTTGTTTATATTTTTTGAATACCTGATCCATTTCACAGGAACAATATTAATCCCAAGAAGAATTTTTTCCGGAGCTGCACCTTTGGAAAAGGCATCATTTACTGCACCTTCTACCTTGTCATAAGGCTCTGTATATGGCTGGCTCAAGGGTGAGGAGCTTATATTTTTGACTTTTCCCACCAGCTCGGAGGGAGTATTTCCTAATGCTGTATATCTTTCAAAGCTTTGAAAGTCATATGCCATTAATATTAGATAATCTGCCAGCTTGTTTATTTTAGGAATGTCATACCCGTCAAAATAACCTGAAACATTAGTAGGGTGAATAACTACAATTAATTTTTTCTGGCCCAGTTTATTGTTCAAAAGAGTGAGAAACTTTATGTATTTTTCTTTCAGACCGGTTTTCTTATCGGTGCTGTAAGTATTATTTTCTATTGTGCCTCTGAAACCTTCAAAATCCAGAACCACTCCGTCAAAGCCAAATGTACTCAGGGATTCACATATAGGATCAACTATGTATTGAAGCCACGAGCTTTCGCTCATGTTTAAAAACTCTATGGCACTGTTCTTTTTATCGCTGTATTCTGCAGCATCAAAAAATACCGAAAGATAGGCATTTCCTTTTGGATTGATTGTTTTGTATTCATCCTTTTTGCTTAAATCCAAAGAAAGTAAAGGAATTTTTATTTTTTGTCCTACTTTGATGGAGCTGTAATCACTTATACTGTTAAACTCACCAAGTAGCTTATAGGGAACTTCGTATTTGGACGCAATGGCTGACAGGCTGTCTCCCGAAACTATAGTATATTCTTCCTTAACTTCATTTCCGGTTTTGTATGGGATTCCGTACTCAGACCTATTATCAAATTTGCTTATTCCAAAGGAATATTTTGTGGTGAACTGGATTTTATCTTCATTGTTTCTGGCAAGCCTTGCCCACTGAAAGTACATATTGTTGTCGCTGGTTGAAAAGACTTCTTTAACATTATCAAACTCTGTGGAACTGTCAATTGAATAGAAAACATTTATTGAACCTGCAGATAGGAATAATGTGTTGCATAAAAAAACAATGATAATTAAACCTGCTAACTTTAAGCTTTTCATTTGTGTGGTGCCTCTTTCCTGTTAACTTTTTCCTAGTTGTGTATTGTTTATATTATATTTTATCTGAAATGCTCTGCTTTTTCAACCAGCTCAGAATTAAAACATCAAGCTCTCTGCTTAATTCCAGAAGCTCCTCCGAGTTACCTATGCCGTTTAGACTAATGTACCTGTTAACCTTTTCCTGCTTTTTCCGTATCTTATTTTCCAGGGAGTTTCCTCTTTTCAATACATACACATCCTTGTCTGGTAAATTTTGATGTTTGGCGATCATGAAGATTTTGCTTGGTATAAAGTTTAAAATTAAAGCAAAGCTGAGATGACAAAGAAGCAGCTTGCACTTACAATAAAGATACTTAATTTAAGTATCTTTATCTATGTCTAGCCTTTAAGCTAAAACTATAAACTGTGATGTCATATTATTTGACCGTTCACTGGAATTTCCTTTTGAAAAAAAGATAACACTATTGGCTGGAAATATATAATATTGTTATTCATACTAGTTAGTATTATATATTTTATTGCACAAAATGTCAATACATTCCTATAATGTAAATAAATCGACACCCAAATCCAACTTGATTGCTATATTAAACACATATTAATTTAATCGGCAAATTATTTATTAAGGAATAGACCAATTTTTTCAATGTCTAGGAAATCGTGGAGTTAGTAGAGCCAGGGGATTAAATGCCCCAGAGACTTGTAAGAAGGAATTTGCAGTGCAAATATACTTTAGCTTATCTGAGGGGCATAAGGGTTTTTACAATTTTTAAAATTACATCCCTTTTCCAGGGATAACAGCATCAACAATACCGTAAACCAAAGCACCTACTATAGCTCCAAAATACGATACGCTATATCCGGGTACAAAGTATTGAGTTACATATATTATTACTGCAGCCAGTATAAAACCTGATATTCCTCTACCGAACGGAGATGCATTTAAGTTTAAAAAACGTAGAGCCAAATAATCCAGAACCGCTAAAATAACAGCTCCAAACACAAGCGGCCACATTCCATTTATCGCAAATCCGGGAGTAAGGAAGGCTGTAATTCCAAGAATTACAATACTAGATACCAGCCTTAATACTAGATGCATAATTCCTACATCGCCTGTCTTTGCGTATTGATTAGCCATTATACAACATCCTTTCATATTTAGATTCATAAATAGTGTTAACAGTTACTTGAAAAATTATTCAGTATGAAAAGGTATACAATATAATTGTATAAAATTATAATTTTATATATAATATTATAGATAAAATTATATGAGGTTATATTTTAGTCATTCCTTAAGTTAATTTAAAGGAAGAAAGGTGTTATGGAACAATTTTCAATAGCAAAATGATTGTTGCAGAACATATGCTGAGAGGAGAAAGCAAATGAAACAAATAAAAGTACGATTTGCACCAAGCCCTACCGGGCATCTACATATAGGAGGAGCCAGAACCGCTTTGTTCAATTACCTTTATGCAAAGAACAACAACGGCAAATTTCTTGTCAGGATTGAAGACACTGATTTAGCACGTTCTTCATACGAGTCTGAGCAGGTTATAATAAACGATTTAAGATGGCTTGGCATCAATTGGGATGAAGGAATAGATGTTGGCGGTGATAATGGACCCTATAGATCAACTGAGCGTAAGGATGTATATAACAAATTTGTAGATCAGCTTTTAGAGAGCGGTAAGGCATACAGATGCTTCTGTTCCCAAGAGGAATTAGATGCTGATAGAAAAATGCTGGAAGAGAAGGGCGAGCTTCCAAGGTATCTTGGAAAGTGCAGTCACCTTACAAGCGAACAGATACAGCAAAATATTGCAGAGGGCAAAAGGTATACAATAAGATTTAAGGTTCCCCTCAATGAAACAATAACAGTTAATGACAAGGTTAGAGGCAATGTAGAATTTGACAGCAATGGTGTTGGAGATTTTATTATTGTGAAATCGGATGGAATTCCTGTATACAACTTTGCCGTTGTTATCGATGATCACCTGATGGAAATAACCCATGTCATAAGGGCGGAGGAGCACTTATCCAACACACCTAGGCAAATACTCATATATGATGCACTTGGTTTTGAAAAGCCTGAATTTGCACATGTATCGTTGATATTGGGCCATGATCACACAAAAATGAGCAAAAGGCACGGCTCCACATGGGTAGAGCAGTACAGGGATCAGGGATATTTGCCTGAGGCAATAGTCAATTTTCTTGCTTTACTAGGATGGTCCCCTGAAAGCGAAGAAGAAATATTTAATATGGACCAGTTGATTTCTCAGTTTTCCCTCAACAGGGTATCAAAAAACCCTGCGGTTTTTGATATAAACAAACTAAACTGGATGAATTCTCAATATATAAAAGCAGCATCGGTTGAGTATGTTACAGAGCTTGCCATACCCCAGCTTAAAAAGGCCGGCTATATAAGTGATGATATTTCAAAGGAGGAGAATGACAGGATCTGCAAAATGATAGCCAGCATAAAGGATGGCATATCCTATATGGCTGAAGTTCCTGCCAAGCTTAAAATATTCTTTGATGATGACGTGACACCCGAGAATGAAGAGACCATGGAGATAATGAAGGGTGAGCAGGTCCCCGGGCTTCTTGATGTTTTTGTGAACAAGGTGCAGGAAGCTGAAATTATTGACGAGGAATTCGGAAAAGGGATTTTTAAAGTCATTCAAAAGGAAACCGGCATCAAGGGCAAAAACCTTTTCATGCCCATACGTATAGCTCTTACCGGGAAAATGCACGGACCTGAACTCTACGACATAATTGCCATACTCGGAAAAGATGGTATAATTAAAAGAATAAAATCATCAAAGTGATGGGGCTAATTGCATAACCCATATTAATTTGATAAAATAGATTGTATTAAATATATTAAAGATGATGATTGGGAGAGTAGCCTTAAAATGGCTTCAGAGAGAAACTGATAACCGCGGATTGTAACCGGTTAGGCTGAAAACAGTTTCAGACTATTTTATTGTGAAGTGCACCCATGAATTTGGAGCTGAATTAAAATAGGCTTTCACGGAGAAGCACCGTTATGCTATTTAAGATAGGTTTATTCCTGAATTAGAGTGGAACCGCGGTTAAACCCGCCTCTATATGAGCATAGAGGCGGGTTTTCTATTTGATATTTAGGAAATTATGATCTATTCTGTATCGTAATATTATTAAGTGAGGTTTTGATTATGATTAAGGAATTGATTAATGATGCAAGAAGTATTGCACGTAGAGATCCGGCAGCCAAAAGCATTCTGGAGGTAATTATCCTTTACCCGGGTTTTCATGCCATATTTAATTACAGAATAGCTCACTGGTTTTACAAAAGAAATTTATTTTTTATTGCACGTTTAATTTCACAGATTTCAAGATTCCTGACTGGAGTAGAAATACATCCTGGTGCAAAAATAGGAAGAGGGCTTTTTATTGATCACGGCATGGGAGTTGTTGTGGGCGAAACAGCGGAGATCGGAGACAACTGTACAATATACCATGGGGTTACCCTTGGCGGTACCGGTAAGGATAAGGGAAAACGTCACCCAACTATAGGTAACAATGTCCTCATAAGTGCAGGTGTTAAAATATTGGGTCCATTTAAAGTCGGAGATAATGCCAGGATTGGTGCAAACGCAGTAGTGCTGAGAGAGGTTGAACCCAATACAACTGTTGTAGGGGTTCCGGCAAGGCCTGTTAGGAAAGGCGATGAGAAGATTGTTCCATCTTTCGAATTAGACCAGATCCATATTGGTGACCCGATAGCTCAGGAGCTTTGCAGAATGAGGGCAAGAATAGAATACATTGAGAAGCTCCACGAAGGAGAAGACAATGTGCACTTTAGAAAAGAGCTTAAGAAAATGACATATGAGAGATTTGAACAGTGTGACTTGGAATAGATCTTACATTTTAAATACAGATCATTTTAGAGGACGAAGGGAGAATTAATTTATGAAGTTGTTTAACACTATGACTAGAAAAAAGGAAGAGTTTAAGCCTTTAGAGCCAAATAAGGTAAAAATGTATTCATGCGGACCAACCGTTTACAATTATTTTCATCTCGGAAATGCCAGACCTTTTATTGTTTTTGACACTTTAAGAAGGTACCTTGCATATAAGGGCTACGATGTAACATTTGTACAAAATTTTACCGATATAGATGACAAAATGATAAACAAGGCCAATCAGGAAGGAATTACAGTTAAGGAACTGGCTGATAGGTTCATTGATGAGTATTTCATTGATGCAAAGGGACTTGGAATAGCCGAAGCTACGGTGCATCCAAAGGCTACAGAAAATATCGATGCGATTATTGACCTTATTAAGAAGCTGGAGGATAAGGGTTTTGCATACAATATAGACGGGGATGTATATTTTAACACCAAAAGCTTTAGGGAGTACGGAAAGTTGTCCCAGCACAGCCTTGACGATCTTGAGGCAGGAGCAAGAATAAGCGTTGATGAGAGAAAGCGTGACCCGATGGATTTTGCACTCTGGAAAGCTCAAAAGCCTAACGAGCCGGCATGGGAGAGCCCATGGGGTATGGGACGCCCCGGATGGCATATCGAATGCTCTGCCATGTCCATGAGATACTTGGGGGAAACAATTGATATTCACAGTGGAGGCCTGGACCTGACGTTCCCTCACCATGAAAATGAAATTGCACAGAGCGAAGCTGCTACAGGAAAGCCTTTTGCGTTATATTGGCTGCATAACGGGTTTATTAATGTCAATAATGAGAAGATGGCCAAATCAAAAAATAACTTTTTTACTGTGAGGGATATAGTTAAGAAATATGACTATGAGGTTATAAGGTTTTTTATGCTTTCCGCACATTACAGAAGCCCCATAAACTTTAGTGATGATCTTCTAGAACAGGCAAAGTCCGGTCTTGAAAGGCTCTACACCTGCCTTGAAAACTTGAACTACCTGTTGGGAAACAAAGCTGCATCAGAAGCTGGGGATATCAATGAAAACTACAAAAATGAGCTTTTATCGTATAAGGGTAAGTTTATTGATGCGATGGATGACGATTTAAATACAGCAGATGCACTTGCAGCTCTGTTTGATATGGTAAGAGAGATAAACTCCTTTGTGAATTCCGGCAATGAGGTTTCCTACGGCAGTCTTGTTTATTCAAAAGAGCTTTTAAAGGAGCTTGGAAGCGTACTGGGACTTTTGCAAAAGGAAAACAATAATAATCTGGATAGTGAAATTGAGGAATTGATAAATAACAGGCAGCAGGCCAGAAAGGATAAAAACTGGAAGTTGGCGGATGAGATTAGGGATAAGCTTAAAGATATGGGGATAGTACTTGAGGATACGCCCCAGGGAGTTAAGTGGAAACGAATTTAATAACTCTATAAATGTATTTAATAGAAGAAGGCGATTACTTTTATAATCGCCTTCTATTTACGTTCATGTTTGCAGAAGATGAAAAATTTGCTTATAAAAACAAAAAACTGCGGCTTTTGCTCTTGCCGCAGATTCCTCTATATTTATATCAAAAATAGGAGGTAAAAGTATAAGTGTACACTATTATTATAAAATTATATTTATATCTAGTCAATGTACAAATTGTTAATAAAAAGTTATTAATTAGTAAATTTTTTTATTCACTTTTCACAAATTGCACTATAAATTATTAGGAAGCTTTTTAAAAGCTAAGAATTTATTGATCTTTTTTGGGGTTTTATAATCTTTTTTATTATCTCGGGTTTATTTACATATCATTTGAAGTATGCTAAAATTATTATAAATAGAAATCAATTGCATTTATGCTTCAATTAAATTTTAACATTTTAATATTATAAATTTTTAATTTTCTAGTCTGTAAAATTGGTGTGGTTCTTTGTTTTCCAGAATATTATAGTAAACTTCAAATATGGAGAAAAATATGAAAGTACTTATTGCTGATGATGTATTATTCATGAGAAGATTATTGTCCAATCAATTAGCCAAATATGGCTATGAGGTTATAGAGGCGGAAAACGGTGAGGATGCGGTTCTCAAATGTATAAGAGAACAACCTGATTTGGTTTTTATGGATGTTGTTATGCCCAAAATGGATGGAATCACGGCTACCAGGCTTATAAAAAATGAGATAAGCGGCAAGATAATAATTTGCTCTGTCATAAGCGATAAGAATAAAGTGCTTGAAGCAATTAAGGCGGGAGCAAGCGATTATATAGTAAAACCTGTTAATGACAAACGTCTCCAGGAAACCATCAATAAGTTTTGCAGTGTGCCAAGTGAATAGTCAGGGTGAATAATTCTTAGGTCTAGTAACAGCTTTCTCATGCCTCCTATATATCATCAAACCTCGATTTTTATTCTTTCAGCCAATAAAAAATGAATATTTTGCAGTGGTATGTGTATTATTAATATGGTATAATGCAAATAATTGATTATTGTAAGATTTTAATTTAACAATATTATTAACAATATAAAAAGTAAGGTAAAAAGATATTGATGCTTATTGAATTTATCGAAAATGTATTAAAGGACAATAATGTAAGTCATTCGGACGTTAATCAGTACTCTCCTCTTGTACTAGCCTACATAGGTGATTCTGTCTATGAGGTTTTTATCCGTACCCTATTAGTGTCAAAGGGGAATGCACCTGTGTACAAGCTTCACAAGCAATCTGTTGCTTTTGTTAAGGCAAAAGCCCAATCCGATATCATTCATAGTATCATGGATAACTTAACTGAAGATGAGCAGGAGGTTGTGAGAAGGGGCAGAAACGCAAAATCCGGCACCATTCCTAAAAATGCTGACGTTGTAGAATACAAGTACGCAACAGGCTTTGAAACGCTGTTGGGCTATTTGTACTTGAAAAAGGATTACGGCAGGCTGACAGAAATTTTAAAAATGTCTGTATCTGTATAAATATATTAACTAAAAGAAAATATAATTACGTAAAATTTAAACATAATGAATTGAAAGAAGATAAATTATGAGTGATTTCAGAGGAAACAAGAATAGAAGAGATAGAAGAGACGGCAAACAGCCAAGAAGTTCAGGTGAATTTCACCTAGACAAAAAGAGAGAAGTGCTTGATAAACCTGACAGAAGTTTGGGGTTTGAAGGTGAAGATAAAAACTCAGACATATTAGAGGGCAGAAACCCTGTTTTGGAAGCGTTAAAAGCGGGAAGGACTATAAATAAGATACTTATTGCAAAAGGTGAGAGAGAAGGTTCTATAAAGCAAATTGCTGCAATGGCGAAGGAAATGGGAATAACTATCCAGGAGGTTGATAGAAGGAACCTTGACAGTATTTCCCTTACCAAATCTCATCAAGGTGTAATTGCTTATGTTTCTGTTAAGGAATATGTTGAAGTTGACGATATATTAAAGGAATCGGAGAATAGCGGAAAGCCTCCGTTTATTCTGATTCTTGATGAAATAAACGACGCACATAATCTGGGATCTATTTTAAGGACAGCCGATGCAGTAGGCGTGCATGGAGTTATTATACCCAAGAGAAGAGCGGTAGGACTCACATCTGTTGTAGCAAAGGCTTCTGCAGGAGCTATTGAATATGTACCTGTTGCGAGGGTAACAAATATTGCCCAGACCATTGATTATCTTAAGAAGAACAATATTTGGGTAATCGGAACAGATCAGACAGGTGAAAAAGAGTTTTACAAGAGCGACTTGAAAGGCCCTGTTGCACTGGTAATTGGCAGTGAGGGCGAAGGCATGGGCAGACTAGTAAGGGAAAAATGTGATTTTGTGGTTAGAATTCCAATGATGGGAAATATTTCGTCATTAAATGCCTCTGTTGCTGCTGCTGTCATGATGTACGAAATATTGAAGCAAAGAGGTGTGTAGAGGTATAGTGAAATAATAAGGCCTACAAATAAATATTATTGTTGTTTTTGAAGGCTATTTAGTAAAAACAGTCATGAAAAAAGAATTTTTTGATAGTATGACAATAGTGTTTACTAAACAATTTGATACTGCCGATAAATTATATCGAAAGATTTGTATTAAAATGAGGCATAACTTGTTTTAAGCTTGACAATAGGCAAGTTGCTCCTTATAATTTACTATATGTTGCCTTGACAATTTTAGGTTGCAAATGACTAGAATGACTGCAATGTAACTTTATTCCCACTGAATCAAATGAAAATATTAAATTATAGAAGTTAATTTTAATTGTTGAGTTTATTTAACAATGTTTTCTCTGATAAGGTATACCCCCGCCGGAAAGCATCCGGTCGGTTAAGTTTATAGATTTTAGGAAAAATTATTTTCCGATGGTTGAGCTGTAATTATTTGATACTGAATGTATGTTTATAATCCTGCTAAAGCTTTTGGGAAATATTGTAACAATAAAGTCAGACAGGGGGGCTTCAACTTGAAAACAAATGTACAAACCGGAATGGCCAATTCTTTTAGTACAATGCATGATGAGGAAGTAATATTAGATGCACGATCTGGTGACAGCATAGCCCTTGAATATCTTATCAACAAGTACAGGAGCTTCGTTCGTGCCAAAGCCAGAACATATTTTTTAATTGGTGCCGACAGGGAAGACATTATCCAGGAAGGAATGATCGGACTTTTTAAAGCCATCCGAGATTTCAGAGAGGACAAGTTGTCTTCATTCCGGGCTTTTGCCGAGCTTTGCATTACAAGACAAATAATTACTGCAATCAAAACAGCTACAAGGCAGAAGCATATTCCACTTAACTCTTATGTTTCACTTAACAGGCCCGTCTTTGACGAAGAGTCTGATCGCACCCTTATGGATTTGATAAGTGAGGAAAGCGTTTCCGACCCTGAAGAAATGATTATAAACAGGGAAGAGTTTAATGGTATTGAAGAAAAAATGGGTGAAATTCTGAGCGGCTTGGAATGGGAAGTTCTGTCACTTTATTTGCAGGGCAGATCATATCAGGAAATTGCTGAGGAACTGGACAGGCATGTAAAGTCAATAGATAATGCACTTCAGCGAGTAAAACGCAAATTGGAGAAATATCTTGAAGAAGGTAAGGTATAATCGCCATATTTCGTACAATATGGCACTAGACGATACATTGATTTTATGTTATAATTTCAATCGTCTCAAAAATATTTGATACATAAAGATAGCATTCCTAATTACGGGATGTTATTTTTGACCAATAAAGGAATAAACTGCGGGTGTAGTTCAATGGTAGAACATCAGCTTCCCAAGCTGACAGCGAGGGTTCGATTCCCTTCACCCGCTTATCGTGCCCTTATAGCTCAGTCGGCAGAGCGCATCCATGGTAAGGATGAGGTCACCAGTTCGATTCTGGTTAAGGGCTTAGAAAAAGAAACCGCAAACGTTAGAAAATAAAGCGTTTGCGGTTTTTCTGTGCAATCACATTAGAAATTAAAATTTGCGAATTTTTGCATCGTTTTTTATGATTTTTCATTTCTTAAGTGGTACTTAAGTGGTACAAAACAATCCTTGAAAAGCAGTAATACCAACACATACAAAAATGTGCAAAAATATAAAAATCACTTTTTCTTTTTAGTTTTCTTTTTGCTTGCTCTCTTGGTCTTTTCAGGAAGCTTTTCAGGAAGCTTTTCAGGTATGGAATCAGTGTTTAAAACTTGAACTGACTCTGAAACTATATTATCTATGAAGTGAACATATATATCATATGTTGTAGCGACTTTGGCATGGCCTAATAATTCACTAATTATTTTAATATCAACTTTATTTTTGAATAGCCTTGAAGCAAAAGTGTGCCTCATAGTATGAAGATGCACCCATCCTAATTTTAAATCCTCGCCTATATCTTTTAACGGCCGAGAACAATTTCTTTCACTTAACCTAGTACCGTTTTTAGTTTGAAATAATGGGCTTGAATCTTCTTTATTTTTCTGCTTATTCATATAGTCAGTTAATAATGTTAAAGTATGATCTGGTATAGGCACAATTCTTTTACTGGACTTTGTTTTTGGGCTGTTTTGGGCTGATTTAGTTTTACGTATAAAGGTTTTATTAACATTAACAGTTTTATCCTTAATGTTAATATCTGACCTATTTAGGGCAATTGCTTCCCCTGGCCTAAGCCCTGTGTTGGCCATAAAATTTAAATACATAAAATAATTGCTTCTTCTCATAAGTTCATTCATGAGAAGAGTATACTCATCCTCGGTTAATGCTTTTACCTCTCCTTCATCGCTATTATCTTTTTTAGGAATAATTAGTTTTTTAGCTGGATTTTTTACAATCATTCTCATGTCTTCTGCTTTATCTAATGCACCATTAATTAAACTGTGAGTTGCCTTAATGGTTTCTTCGGAATATTTTTCAATCAGTTTATTGTAGTATTTTTGGAGAATGTCTTGAGAAACATCTTTTAATCGCATATCGGCAATATCCGCATTTTCTATTCTCTTTAATGATGTTAGGTACTTTTCTTTGGTGTTGGTCTTAACAGTAGGCTTTTTATATGTCTCATACCATTCCTTGCACCAAACAATCAAGGATTTATCAGAAGGTTCAACATACTCGCCTTTACCTAAAGCCTGTAAAGCTTCTCTCATTCTTTCAAGCACTCCGCCAGGTCCAGTTTTCTTTTTGCCGTATATGCTTTTATATTTGGTTTTGCCACCCTCATCAACACCTATAGCATATCTGGCCTCATATATTTTCTTATCTTCCAGATATCTAACCATTCCTTCATTTCTTCCACGCCTTTTTTGCTTGTCCTTTTTAGGTTTTTTATCTTTTTCCATGTTCACCATCCTCTGTAAGTAATTTAATATCACAAATGAGTACAACGGAAAATTCCGTTCTATTCATAGAAAGGATACTTATAATGTCAGTACCCTTTTCCAAAATAGGATTTGTACCAAATTATTTAGTTAAAAGATATTTTGCATAATTCATTAGATCGTGCTTGAGATCTAATGGCAATTTTCTAAATAGATCGAGCATGGAAAGCTCGTCAGGATCAACCACATTCTGAGGAGCAGGAAAGAAGTCTTCTAGTGCGGTGCTCGTTGGACCGTCATAGACAGGTATCTCCTGCTTTAGAAGTTCTTTTTGAAATGCTTCATCGGGAATACCCAATTCTTTTTCTACTCTTGCCATCCATTCATAGCCGATTTCATAATCGCCAAAAGTACCTGGTATAAAAGAGTCGATATTTTGTAACCAATATAAAGGCACTCCAGTTTTTAGGGCTAAAGATTCTAATGACATTTCTTTTTCAATAAGCTTGTCATCAATCATACTTTTTAATGTTCTTCCTAAAAGATAGTCAGTAGATACATTAAAGTAATCTGCAATCTTTTCGAGTCTGTCAGATGATGGAAGTGTTTTTTCCCATTTTCTGATGCTTCCGTTTGCTAGTCCTGTATCCTGTTCAAGCCTTGATAAAGCTACTGATTTCTTAGAGCACAGCATTTTTATGCGTATTAATAAATTCATTGATATAGCCTCCAGTCTAAATAATTAAAAAATTTTTAAAAAAGTAGTTGACTATTTAGACTACAGACTATATACTTAGACTATAGACTAAATAGTTAGACAAAAATTGATTACACCTAATATTTATGTCTCGTTCCCAGCGAGTTGTCAATATGTATATATTAGCCTATAGTCTAAATTTTGTCAACATATTTTGCTGAATTTATTCAACATAATTACAAGATAAAGGAAGGGGGATAAAACAATATGGGAGATTTTGAAAAGGAAATGAGAAAAGCACTTATAGACAAAGAGCTTACAATCAAAGATTTATCAAAGCAGTTGGGCATTTCTCAAGCGTACCTGTATGACATATTAAAAGGAAATAGACCAGGAGCTAAACATAAAGAAAAAATCATTCAGGTACTTGGACTAAATGTGACAATCAATTAATAAGGAGGAATTGAAATAAAATGGATTATGTTGACGCAATGGAAGAACTCATTAATAAAGATGCTTCAATAGGTATTTCATATAGGAATTTTCGAAGCCTCAGTACCTTTGATCAATGTATGGCTTTATTAGCACTTAATACAAAAATAAAAAAACAGACTGATAAGATCGCAAAATTGAAAAGTTTTAAAACTAAAACAATTAGATGCACTTCCACCAGTTCCCAAATAACAGATAAGCTTAATAATCTGCTCAAGGAAAAGAAATTAACAAAACAAGACCTGTTTTTAATTCTCAATAACCTAACAATCCATTATGAGGAGGACTGCGAAAAATGACTCAATTAATGAAAATCAATAGTTCTGAAATAGCAATCAAAGAATATCAAGGCCAAAGAGTGGTAACTTTTAAGGAAATTGATATTGTGCATCAAAAGAAAGATAGTCAGTCTAGAAAAGCATTTCACAGAAACAAAAAACACTTTGTTGTGAATGAGGATTACTTCGTCCTCAATAAGGACGAAGCAGGAAAACAGGGCTTTTTAGCTCCTAATGGTTTGATTTTGTTAACAGAATCAGGGTATTTAATGCTCGCAAAAACCTTCGAGGATGAGCTGGCCTGGAAAATACAAAAGCTTTTAGTCAATAACTACTTTAGAGCCCCTATAGCTCCACTTTCTCCAATGAAGCCTAGATCCAACAATGAAGTTATAGGCTACTACAAACCAATAACGGTTAAGCCAGAACTGTATCAAAGAGTAAAAGAGTTGGCCGCATCAAAAGGCATGAACCTGAATGAAGTTGTAGAATACATGCTCAGCACCCCGACTTCAATAGTTCCAAGACCAAGTAATGAAGTAAAAATCAACTACCAAATAGCCACTCTCGAAGCCCTGCAGAATCAAAAGGATATAACAGTGTCTGAGGTTTGCGAAATAGCAAGAACAATTGCGACACTTGTAAGTGTTAACTCTGAACTATCAGGCAAATAAGTAATTCAAATCCAGCAATCAGATAAATCAATAAAATTTACAAAATGTTACGTAATTCGACTATAAAGCACTTAAAACCGTAACTAATAGGAAACATAAATTTGACTAAAAAGTTACATAGGGTATAACATAATACTAGAACGCCTGTTCGATATTATGCATGAAAGGAATCAAAATTATATGGAAGATTACAACAACTTACCGATGATATTAACCCCAAAGGATGTAATTGAATTTCTAAAAATGCCGCAGGATCAAGTTTACAGATTATTTAATAATAAGAAGTTTCCGTCAGAACGTATAAATTCAAAACACATCATAACCAGGCCTAAATTTTTAAAATGGTTAGGTGTTGACCAATAACCAATTCGAATTCGGAGGGCATGAACCATGTTAAAACTTAAACATTGCGAAGAATGCCACAAAAGAAAATTTTCCACAAAGAAGTACGGCCGTCATACACTCTGTAAAAGATGCTTAAGAAAAAGGATGGAGAGTATATCCAAACTATCAGATTGTTTCAACGAATTCGCATGATGGAGGCTTAAGCATTATGAATATCAGAAATCAAGATAAAGAGTTAATTTGGGGCGTTAAACGTGTCTACGCATCTAAACAGTATCACGAAAGAAAGTTTATAGGTTGGAATGTATACGCCATAGATGGCGACGACGATGTAGAGCTATTAGGCACACTGGACGAGGAAAGAGAAGCAACACAGATTGTAAACGAGATCAGGAAACTAATGGCTAAAGGCGTAGATTATTACGAATTTCCCGAACTGGTCGAGGATGTTTGGATGGATATGAAAATCGAGGACATAGAGAAACAAATACTTAGGAGGCGTTTCGGTATGAAATCAATTAACTGGTTTAAAGTCATAGTAGCTGTATTTGGTGTGGCAGTACCCTGGACAGTAATAGTTATTTTAATAGCTGGGAGGTGATCCAATCATGGAAATCAGATTTACCGTTTTCAAAAACGAAGATATCGAAAAGTATTGCAGCGATTTTGCAAAGTTAGGAGTTAAGAAAGCAGCTTCGCAAATAGAATTCGGACGTAGAAATGATAACAAGGCTCCGATTAATACCTACATAGTAATCAACACAGATGAGCCTTATATTCAGGAGGTTATTGAGATTATGAAAAAGCCTGGCCACGATATATGCCAATCACAAAAAGCTTTTTCTGATTCTAGCAATTATGTGTGTCGTTGCTGCAATAAACCGATTGAACTTTGTGACAGAGGCTAGAAAGAAGGTGATCCAATCATGGAAAAGACAATCAACATTAGCGGTCTAAAAACTTTTATAAATGCCCATTGCCCCAGAAAGCGTACCTACTGCAATGGTCAGCACATGCCAAGGATAGAAAACAACAAGGACAAAAACAGGCAACCTGATCGACCGCCATGCGAGTACTTTGTTAAAGGTAAATGTGTGCATCCCATGAACCCTAAAAACAATTCCGTAAATGTCAGAAAACAGTTATGTAAACAAATTAATTGAGGTGGTATTTATGCGAGAGTATAGGCTACGCAGGTGGATGAAAGTATTAGTTTCCAGCTTAGGACTCAACGCAGCGAATTGGCATTACATCAAGGTAGATGATAAGCAATTAACTATTATATACAAGCATACGTTTCATACTAAAACAATTCAAAGAAAGTGAGGCGAGTAAGAATTGACAATAACTGAGTTTCTACAAAAGCAATCCCTTCCCTATGACCAAAAGATTATCCATGCTGAAAAAAGAGCTTATGAGTTCAGGGATTGGGCAGAAGCAAACGGGAAAAACCTTTGCTGTAGCATAGGAGGGCTTGATAGTATCACGCTTTATTACTTCCTAAAGAAACTGAAAATAGACTTTACACCGGTTACAGTAAGCGTCTTAGAGGATGTAAGCATCCAGGAAATACATAGGCAAATCCCTGACATGGTGTTCCTAAAGCCCTATAAAAGTAAAACCCAAGTGCTTAAAGAACATGGATTTCCTGTCATATCAAAAGAAAAAGCCAGAAAAATTGAATTGCTTCAAACACCTGACAGCCCAAAGCAGACATTCATACATGCAATAATGACTGGGCAGATGGGAGAGCAGGGAGGATTTAAAAAGTCAGATAAAATAAAACTTCCTGAAAAATGGCTTAAATTGTTTGGCGGACCGTATAACCATCATAGGCCTGATATGCAGTGTAAAACCGCACCTTTTAAAGTATCATCTGAATGCTGCAAATGGATGAAGGAAAAACCTGCTCAGGATTGGCAAAAGCAAAATAACATGGTTCCTTATCTTGGACTTATGGCCTCAGAAGGCGGGCAGAGAGAAAAAGGCCTAATGAAAAATGGTTGTAATTACATAGGAAAAAGCACAATAAGAAGTTGCCCATTCGCAATATTTACCCGTCAAGATCTGCTTCAATTAGCTCTTGATCTTAATGCACCAGTACCGAAGATATATGGAACCATAGAGCAAAATGAAAATGGAATTCTTTATACCACAAGAGCTCAAAGAACTGGCTGCAGCATGTGCGGATTTGGAATACACATGGAAAAGCGTCCGCATAGGTTTGACAGGTTAAGAGAGGACAACGAGAAGGAATGGCGGTTTTGGATGTACGACATGGGATGGGGCGAGGTACTTACATATATAGGAGTCGAGTGGGAAAGTGAGGCGAAAACGGGATGTTAGCAGGTATTCCAATAGGTTTCATAGCCGGAATAATATTCACGATCCAGGTACAGCGAATTATAGCAAGCAGAAAGGAGGAACACAAGAAAAAAGCTGCAAAGTGTAACTACAACTATGGTGCAGACTACAAATAAAAATAGCCGCATTCATAGCGGCAGATAGAAAATTATTCGCAATTTCATTATAGCAAGAAAGTGAGGCGTTGTAAATGGCGTTGTACTCAAAGCATGACTTAGACGAACCCGGGAACGATGGCCAGACATTAAGACAACATATAAGATCGTCAGAAAGCCGCTTCGGCCTTGAGAGAACTAACCTTGGCAGTATGACAGATGAAAAGCTAACCATATATGTAGAATGGCTCGACCATCTTGATAAGACAGGATGGCATGACGGGCTGGAGGATAGGAGGAGTTGGTAAAGTATTATTTGAAATATATTCACGGATGGAAACAAAGGCCGTGTACTGCATGCAATGGCTCTGGATATTATGACCACGACGGAAGCCCTCCATGCGGTGCATGCGAAGGAACAGGAAAAGAGACTTATAAACCTGATGAAACCAATTAAAAATTATTAAATATAAAAGGAGATATGAGAACTATGGAAATCAAAATTAATGTATCAGCACCTGAAATGGTGGAAGCAATCAACAACTTAGCTGCAGCACTTACAATCGGTAAAGAATCAACAAGCACTAAGACTTCCAGAAGTAAAGCAAGTCAGGTAGCACCTGCAACACCTGCAGCAACTACACCCGAGCCAGTACAGCAGCCAGTGCAACAGCCAGCTCCCGTCCAAGCACCAACACCAGTACAGCAATGCGGAGATTGCAACACCTACACACCTGATCCAGTGTTAACTTCTGTAGGTAATTGCAATAACCCTGTAGCACCTACACCCGTTAATGGCTTTGTACCAACAGCACAGCCAGCATGTAATGAGTATCAACAGCCTATGCAGCCGGTGCAATATCCTCAGACACCGCCACAAGCACCAGTACAACAAGCACCTGTTAACACTCCGCAGCCCCCAGTTGCACCGACCACAGCACCTACATACACCCTTGAGCAATTATCACTTGCAGCCACTCAGCTTGTAGACGCGGGCAGAGTAAACGAGGTAAGAGCCTTAGTTGGTTCATATGGAATACCAGCATTGACGGCATTGCCAAAAGACAAATACTCTGAATTTGCTTTCAAGCTGCGTGAAATGGGGGCGAAGCTGTAATGCCAGAACAACACGCGTTATTGTCGGCCAGCGGATCACACAAGTGGCTACACTGCACGCCGTCCGCAAGGCTGGAAGAAAAAATGCCAGAGCAGGAAAGTGTTTACGCAAATGAAGGCAGACTGGCCCATGAGATTGGGGAGCTAAAACTAAAGAAGCAATTCACCGATCCAATGGGGCCGAAGAAATACAAAAGTGCTTTAAAGAAGCTTCAGGAAAATCCATTGTACCAGGATGAAATGGACAGATACACAGACATGTATGTCGAACACATAGCTGGTATAATACACAGTTTTACGTCGCCGCCCTACATAGCAATTGAGAAAAGATTAGACTACAGCCAATATGCCCCGGAGGGATTTGGCACTGGTGACTGTATCATAATAGGCGGAAATACGCTTCATGTAATTGATCTTAAATATGGTAAGGGCGTGCCAGTATCGGCCAAAGATAACCCACAAATGAAGTTGTACGCACTTGGTGCATTTACAGAGTATTCGTTCCTATATCAGATAGAAAAAATTAGCACGACAATTATTCAGCCAAGGCTAGACAACATATCGAATGATGTAATAACAATTGATGAGCTATTAAAATGGGGTGCTGCAATAGCTCCCACAGCTCAAAAGGCGTTTTTCGGTGAAGGTGAACATGTACCGGGTGAATGGTGTAGGTTCTGTAGAGCTAAAGCCTTATGTAGGGCTCGAGCCGATTTCAATATGGCACTCGACACCTACAAGCAGATAAATCCAGCACTTATAACCAATGACGAGATTGGCCGGATACTACAGAAAGCAAAAGACCTGGCAGCCTGGGCGAAAGACTTGGAGGAATACGCACTTAGCGAATTACTAAAAGGTAATCAGGTTGAAGGATGGAAAGCAGTTGAGGGAAGAAGCAACAGGCGATTTATTAACCAGGATGAAGCTTTTGCGGTAGTAAAGGCAAACGGCATTGACGAGGCAATGTTATATGAGAGAAAACCGATCACATTAACAGCAGTGGAGAAGTTATTAGGCGAAAAGAGATTCAACGAGTTATTAGGTAATCACGTTGAAAAACCAAAGGGCAGTCCGACATTAGCTACAATTGAGGATAAGAGATCAGCATATCAAACGATCACATTACAAGAGGCATTTGGGAATTAATAATCAAATCAAAACGGAGGAATGAAAACTATGAGTAATAATCCAACAACAATAACAACAGGTCAAGCAAGATTAAGCTATGTGCATCTTTATCAGCCATATTCAGCTCAGCCCAACCAAGAGCCAAAGTATAGTGTAACTATTCTAATACCTAAAACAGACATAGCAACAAAGCAGAGAATCGACGCGGCTATTAATGCAGCTATCACCGCGGCTGTAGCTGGTAAGTGGAACGGGGCAAGACCTCCACAGATATCAACACCAGTGCAGGACGGTGACGGACTACGCAGGAATGGCGAGCCATTTGGCCAGGAGTGCAAAGGGCATTGGGTAATTAATGCATCATCAAAGCAACAACCGCCTGTGTGCGATCTGCAGCTCAATCCAATTATCAATCAGACAGAAGTATATAGCGGCATGTATGCCCGTGTAAGCATTAATTTCTTTGGTTTCTTCAACTCAGGTAACAAAGGCATAGGCTGCGGATTAAATGCAGTGCAGAAAGTAGCGGACGGTGAGCCATTAGGAAATAGGGTATCAGTAGAATCGGCATTTGGTGACACAGGATTTGCGGCACCGCAACAGTTTACACAGCCAGTACAGCAGCCAGTGTATACTCCTCCGCAGCCTGGTGGGTACATACCTCCATCAAACGGTGCTTATTACCCACCAGCAGGTGCACCAGTACAACAACAGGCTATTGATCCAATAACAGGGTTGCCGATTAATGGCGGAATATACGGATTATGAGACACTTATCGGTGGATATTGAGACCTACAGTAGTGTAGATATTAAAAAAGCGGGACTGTTCAAATATGTTCAGTCCCCTGACTTTCAAATACTGCTATTCGCGTATTCGGTTGATTATGGGCAAACACAAATAGTTGACTTAGCACAAGGCGAAATAATACCAAACGATATCGTATGGGCTTTACAAGATGAAAACTTTATCAAGCACGCATACAATGCACCTTTTGAGTGGTACTGCCTTAACAAGTTTTATTACTCTCCGCTGCATCAGTGGCAATGTACTATGTTTCATGGTTTATATTGTGGTTATCCTGCAGGACTTGCAGCAGTTGGAGAGGCGTTAGGACTTTCGCAGGATAAGAAAAAAATGGGCATAGGCTCAGCACTAATAAAAATATTCTGTGTACCATGCAAGCCTACAGCTAAAAACGGCTTTAGAACCAGGACACTGCCGCACCATGAACCGGAGAAATGGCAGTTATTTAAAAGCTATTGTGTGCGAGATGTTGTTACAGAAATGACAGTCGATTTAAAATTACAGAGTTTTCCCGTGCCGCCTAAAGAACAATATCTATGGTGCTTAGATCAAATCATTAATAGTGGCGGCGTTATGGTAGATCAAGACCTAATTGCAGGATCACTGGAATGTAATGAAATAATAACGGCTGAATTACTAAATGAAGCAGTAAGTATATCCGGGCTTGAAAATCCTAAAAGTGTAAAGCAGTTATCTGAATGGCTGACTAATGAAACAGGCGAAGAAATTGAAAACCTTCAAAAAGGAACGGTTAAGAAGCTTATTGATAAGGTAGACAGTGACACAGCAAAAAGAATGTTGGAGATCCGTCAAGAGTTATCCAAGACAAGTGTTAAAAAGTACAATGCAATGCGTGAAGCTGTTTGTGCTGATAGTAGGGTTAGAGGGTTGTTACAGTTCTACGGTGCAAATAGAACAGGCCGCTGGGCTGGAAGGTTGGTCCAGGTGCAAAACCTACCCCGTAATTACTTAGAAACTTTATCGCATGCAAGGGATTGTGTAAAAGACAAAAATATTAATGCACTCAAAGTTATATACGGCAATATACCCGACACACTGTCCCAGCTAATAAGAACTGCTTTCATTCCTGCACCTGGTAACGCGTTCGCCGTTGCTGACTTTTCGGCCATTGAGGCTAGAGTAATAGCCTGGTTAGCTCAAGAACAATGGCGGCTTGAAGTATTTGCAACACATGGCAAGATATATGAGGCCAGTGCTAGTCAAATGTTTGGCGTACCGCTTGAAAAGATCAAAAAGGGTAATCCTGAATATGATCTTAGGCAAAAAGGTAAAATTGCGGAGCTTGCACTTGGGTATCAAGGCGGGGCAGGTGCTTTAAAATCAATGGATAACAAAAATGAACTAAATGAAGAAGAGCTTCCGGAGATAGTTAAACGGTGGAGAGCTGCAAACAAAAGAATCGTTGACCTATGGTATACCTTAGAAAATGCAGCACTGCAAGCGGTTAAAACAGGCCAGCCGGTGGGTGTAAGAGGTTTAATATTTGCAAGAGAGCTAGACAGTAGAAACGGTCAGGACTTTTTAACTATAACTTTGCCTAGTGGTAGAAAGCTATTCTATGTTAAACCTCACTTAGGACTTAACTCCTGGGGCAAAGAAGCAATTTTCTATTACGGCCTGGACCAAGACACTAAGAAATGGACGCAGCTGCAGACATACGGGGGCAAAATCGTTGAAAACTGTATTCAGGCAATAGCGAGGGACTGTCTTGCTGAAAGTTTAATCAGGCTATACGCAGCCGGTTATAAAGTTGTAATGCATGTACATGATGAATGTATTGCAGAAGTACCGGAGCACTCTGAGGCGGCACTGGAAGATATGATTAAAATAATGTGTGAGCCGATGCCATGGGCACCTGATTTACTACTTAAGGCTGATGGGTTCGTGACTAAATTCTATAAGAAGGAGTGAGGATGTTGAAAATAGCTAGAGTTTTCCCAAGAATAACAAAGGCAACACCTGATGATGAATTAGCTTTTTTCGGATATCCGAAGCCAGGCTTAGAAGTCGATGAGGTGCATGTGTCAGTAACATTTACCTATGATAAATCACAGGGCGAATACTTAGCAGGATTATGGAGTAAAGCGGGCTATAACGTCAAAATAGGTGGCCCAGCATATGGGGATAAAACAGATTTCTTTATACCTGGAATGTATCTTAAAAAGGGCTATGTTATAACCTCTGTAGGTTGCAACAATAATTGCTGGTTTTGCAGAGTTCCAAAGACGCAAGGACCATTGAGGGAAATGCCAATTGTAATGGATGGTTGGATAGTTCAAGATGATAACCTGCTTTCATGCTCTGAGGCTCATATAAGGTATGTATTCAGCATGTTAAAGCGACAACCTGAACGGCCAAAATTCACCGGAGGGCTTGAAGCAAAACTGCTCAAACCTTGGCACGTTGAGTTAATACAAGATGTAAAAGTGCAAGAGCTTTATTTTGCTTATGATACGCCAGATGATTATGAGCCGCTCGTAAATGCTGGAAAACTATTAGCTGATTATGGATTTACACTAAAAAAAAGAAAGTGTTTTGCATATGTGCTGGTAGGCTATCCAAATGACACATTTGATAAGGCAGAAAATAGATTGATTAATACACTCAAAGCTGGATTTATGCCGTTTGCTATGTTGTACAAAGACGAAAGCGGATTTGAGGACCCTGAATGGGCAAAATTCCAAAGGCTGTGGGCTAGGCCAGCTATTATATATTCACGTAATAAAGAATTTTTTAAGTAAAGGATTAAA
This sequence comes from Pseudobacteroides sp., assembly GCF_036567765.1. Taxonomy (NCBI): domain Bacteria; kingdom Bacillati; phylum Bacillota; class Clostridia; order Eubacteriales; family Oscillospiraceae; genus Pseudobacteroides; species Pseudobacteroides sp. The sequence goes on along the minus strand of NZ_DATCTU010000074.1, from coordinate 58,374 downwards.
GATTATGCTTACTCATTTATCATTATTTTCAGGAATAGGCGGCATCGACTTAGCAGCTGAGTGGGCAGGGTTTGAAACTGTGGGCCAGTGCGAATGGGCGGATTATCCAACCAAAGTATTAGAAAAACACTGGCCAAACGTATCAAGATGGAGGGATATACGTGAGCTTACAATGGAAAGTTTCTTTGCTAGAACTAACAGAACAACGGTTGACCTTATCAGTGGTGGTTTCCCGTGCCAACCTCATAGCGTTATCGGAAAAAGGCTCGCAGAAAAAGACGAAAGGCACTTGTGGCCAGAAATGCTCAGAGTTATCAGAGAGCTCAACCCCACTTGGGTTATTGGCGAAAATGTTAATGGAATCTTATCCACGATACATGATTCAGTTTGCTCCGACTTGGAAAACTGTGGTTTCGAAGTCAGGACATTTAACATACCGGCTATTGCTGTCGGAGCACATCATTACAGATACAGGGTATTTATTGTATGTGTCGCCAAGGGCAAGTCAAGATCACAAGCTTATAAGGAAGGAAACGCCAACAGAGGCGAAGGGCAAACACGGCCGGACATTGGTTGCAGCTATAGGCAAACAGCACCCGGAATTGATTGGGAAACATATAAACCCGGAGTTCTCGGAATGGCTTATGGGCTTTCCTCCAAGTTGGACAGATACAAACACAATGAACGCCATAAATGTTTAGGTAATGCAGTAGTACCGCAGCAAGTTTACCCAATACTTAGGGCAATAGCAGATATATTGAGAGGTGACTTATGGATTACAAAACATTCTTAGAGAAGAAACGATTTATATTACAGTCTTCAGGCTTTGAAATAGATAAGAACACACTTAACCCAATGTTGTATGACTTCCAGCGTGATATAGTTCGTTGGGCATTGGCTAAAGGTAAGGCGGCTATATTTGCTGATTGTGGATTAGGTAAAACACCAATGCAAACAGAATGGGGCTATCAGGTACATAAACACACAGGTGGTAATGTTCTCCTTCTTGCACCGCTTGCAGTGGCAGAACAGACAAAGAGAGAAGGAGAAAAATTCAACATACCACTTAACATATGTGAAAGCCAAGCAGACGTCAAACCCGGTGTAAACATTACAAATTATGAAAAACTTCATAACTTCGTGGCCAGTGAATTTGTAGGAATAATCCTGGATGAAAGCTCGATACTAAAGCACTTTGACAGCAAAATGAGAAATCTGATAATTGATAACTTCAATCAAACACCTTATAGGCTTGCTTGTACTGCGACACCTGCACCAAATGACTACATGGAATTAGGCAATCACGCTGAATTCCTTGGAGTAATGACAAGAGCTGAAATGCTGGCCATGTACTTTGTGCATGATGGTGGCGGCACCTCAAAATGGAGATTAAAGCGACATGCAGAGGACGTATTCTGGCAGTGGATGGCCTCCTGGTCCGTGTTTATCAATAACCCTGATTGTTTAGGATACTCGGGAGAATGCTACAACCTTCCGCCACTCAACATTATAGAACATATAGTTGATGGCGAGGAGCCTATACAGGAAAGCTTATCGCTGATGGAACGTAGGCAAGCAAGGAAAGACAGCTTAGAACTACGAGTTGCAAAAGCTGCGGAGATAGCAAACAGCCTAGACGGTCAAGTGCTTGTATGGTGTGATCTCAACGCAGAAAGTGAAGCACTAACCAAAGCCGTAGACGGTGCAGTTGAAGTTTGCGGAAGTGATAAACCGAAGCATAAATCTGATTCGATGCTCGGATTCTCCAAAGGTGAAGTTAAAGCCCTGGTGACAAAACCATCAATAGCTGGCTGGGGTATGAATTGGCAGAACTGCAGCAATATGATATTTGTCGGGCTGTCAGACAGCTATGAACAGTATTATCAAGCTGTTAGGCGTTGTTGGAGGTTTGGCCAGAATAAACCGGTTAATGTGCATATTGTCATAAGTGCAAAAGAGGGGTGTGTAAAAAAAAACATTGAGAGAAAACAGAGCGATGCCCTAAAAATGCAATTGGCCATGATTGAATACACCAAGGAGATAACCAAAAAGGAATTACAAACAACTAAACGGATAGATACACCATACAACCCAAAAATTAAAATGGTGCTTCCGGAATGGGAGGAGATGAGACAAATTGCAAGTTATTAGTCAAGGTGTGACAAGTAGATACAGCATGTACAACGGGGATTGTGTTGAGGTCCTTAAAGGTGTTCCGGATAACAGCATACACTATTCAATATTTAGTCCTCCATTTGCTTCATTATATACCTACTCAAACAGTGACAGAGATATGGGAAATTGCAAAAGCCATGATGAATTCTTTGATAACTTTATATTCCTAGTCAGGGAGTTGTACAGAGTTATAATGCCGGGGCGGTTGTTAAGCTTTCACTGTATGAACCTTCCAACCAGTAAAGAGCGAGACGGGGTTATTGGAATAACAGACTTTAGAGGAAAGCTCATAGAAACTTTTGTAAAAGAGGGTTGGATATATCACTCAGAGGTTTGTATCTGGAAAGATCCAGTTGTCGCAATGCAACGAACAAAAGCACTTGGGTTACTACATAAACAGCTTAAGAAAGACAGCACAATGAGCCGCCAGGGTATTCCTGATTTTGTTGTTACAATGCGAAAGCCCGGGGAAAATCCCGAAAGAGTAACACACACAGACGAATCATTCCCGGTTAGCATGTGGCAGCGATACGCATCACCTATTTGGACAGATATTAAACAAGGCGATACACTGCAGAGGAAATCGGCCAGAGAGGAAAAAGACGAACGCCATATATGTCCTCTGCAGCTAGAAGTAATAAAAAGATGCATTGAGTTATGGACCAATCCAAATGATATTGTGCTCAGTCCATTTGCTGGTATCGGATCAGAAATATATATGGCTATCAGGATGGGCCGCAGAGGATTAGGCATAGAGTTAAAAGGCAGCTATTACCAACAGGCTATAGGAAATTGCTTTAATGCATTATTAGAACCAACAATAAAAGACTTGGAAGATGCAGAACTTCCGGAGCTGCAGGAGGTGAATGGCACATGATGAAAATAGCCTACATAGCGGGGCCGTACAGAGCTAAAACCAAACTTGGAATTGTGCTCAACATTATAAGGGCAAGAAAAGTAGCAAAGAAATACTGGAAAAAAGGCTACGCAGTCATTTGTCCTCATAGTAATTCAGCTTTATTTGATGGCGTAGTTCCTGACGAAACTTTCCTTGATGGCGATATAGAAATACTTAATCGGTGCGATGTAATAGTGGCTATAGAAGGTTGGCAGAGATCAGAAGGTACAAAGAACGAATTAAGGTTTGCTAGGACCAACAACATTCCAATAATTTACGATGGGGAATGATACCATGCTTAATTATGACAGACAAATAAAAATTTCATCGGCAGGATCACGAAAAGCAACCTTATGGCCAGCACAATCACTGTATTGGTCGGAGTTGGTGGAACGGCTTAAAACACCTACACGCGGAGTTGAGTCTTTGCTTGAATATCTTAGGTTACCTAAGTCACGTCAAGACGAATTAAAGGACGTAGGCGGTTTCGTGGGCGGTACTCTTAAGGATAACAGGCGTAAGGTCACTAATGTATTAGGCCGTGACATTGTTACCCTGGACCTTGACAACATACAGTCAGGTGAGACTAATACGATATTACTCCGCTTAGAGTCTTTAGGTTGCGGCTATGCGGTGTACAGCACCAGGAAACACGAACCGATTAAGCCAAGGCTTCGCATACTTGTACCATTAGACCGTACAGCGACAGCAGATGAATATAAGCCATTAGCCAGAAAGCTTGCATCATGGATTGGTATAGAAATGTGTGACCCTTCCACTTTTGAGACCCATAGGCTTATGTACTGGCCGTCATGCTGTAGTGATAGCCAGTATGTATATCAGGTAGGTGATAAGCCTTTTCTATCAGTTGATGGTGTTCTGGCTCAATACGCTGACTGGCGTAATGTATCAGAGTGGCCGCAAGTGCCAGGCGTGCAGGCTGAACATGTAAAGCTGGCACAGAGGCAGGGCGATCCGTTAACCAAAGCGGGCGTTGTTGGTGCTTTCTGCAGAGTGTACGACGTATACAGTGCAATAGAGACTTTTTTACCTGGTATATACACTACATGTGATAACCTGGAAGACAGATTGACATTTACAGGTGGCTCGACTGTAGGTGGGGCGATTATATATGAAAACGGTAATTTCCTGTATTCCCACCATGCGACAGATCCGGCGGGCAGTAAATTGTGTAATGCTTTCGACCTTGTAAGGCTGCATAAGTTCGGCCATATGGATGACGATGTTAAGCCCGACACACCTGTAAATAAAATGCCGAGCTATACGGCTATGTGTGAATTCGCTGTATCTGATAGCCAGGTGTCAACACTGTTAAATCAGGAACGGTATGAGAAAGCAACAGCAGAATTTTCCGGGTTAGTTGTTGAAAATGCTAACTGGATAGCACGATTACAGGTAAGTCCTACGACCGGAGCAGTGGCCAAAACTACAGATAATGTGTTGATCATATTGGAAAACGATCCTCTAATTAAAAACAAATTGGCTTTCGATGAATTCTCAAACAGGGCTTTGGTGTTTGGATCACTACCTTGGGATCCCAGGCATGAACACAGGGTTTGGAGCGATAACGACGATAGAGGTATTAGATGGTATGTTGAAAAGACATACGGAATAACAAGCAGTACTAAGATCGATGATGCTTTGGGGCTGTGTGTACATAAGAACTCGTTTAATGCTGTTAACACATATCTCACTAGGCTGGAATGGGACAGAGTGAAAAGGCTCGATACCCTATTAAGTGATTATCTGGGGGCCAAAGACTCCATTTACACAAGAGCGGTTTCAAGAAAATCACTAGTTGCAGCAGTGGCCAGGGCAATGGCCCCTGGATGTAAATATGATACCATGCCAATATTCTCAGGCCCTCAGGGAATCGGGAAAAGTACCTTTTTAAGGCTGTTAGGAAAGAACTGGTTTAGTGATTCACTGCAGACATTTGAGGGCAAAGAAGCAAGCGAAATGATTCAAGGCACATGGATAAATGAAATAGGAGAATTGAACGGGTTAAGTAGATCCGAGACTAATGCAGTTAAGCAATTTATGTCCAGAGTAGAGGATATATACCGTGAGCCTTTCGGTAAACGTACCAACCCATATCCGCGTAGGTGCGTGTTCTTTGGTACTACCAACGACAGTGAATTCTTAAAAGATAGTACCGGTAATAGGAGATTTTGGCCTGTGGATGTAGGCGAATATAAAGCTATTAAGAATGTATGGAGTGATCTTCCGGAAGAAGTGGACCAAATATGGGCAGAGGCTTTTTGTTATTGGCAGATGGGTGAAACATTATATCTTAAAGGTGAAGCAGAAACAGAGGCAAAAATACAGCAGGAAATACACCAAGTTAGTAACGCCAAGGAGGGGATTGTGCAGGAGTTTGTTGATAGGCCTGTGCCCCCGGATTGGGATAAAAGAGGTTTGGCCGAGAGGCGATTATATTGGTCGGGCGAGTTTGGCCGCGTTCAGTGCGAAACCGTGGCACGGGATAGGATATGTGCGTTAGAAATATGGTGTGAATGCCTCGGAGGAGATATAAAGCACATGAAGCGTTCAGATGCTATTGAGATTAATGCAATCCTATCTAAATTAAAAGGGTGGATTAAATACAATAATGTTTATAGATTTGGGTGCTATGGAATGCAAAAAGGATTTGTTAAGCTGTAAACTTTGTAAACTTTGTTTTGGCACTTTTTAAAAATTAGGCAATTTAGGCATAAAAGTCTGTAAACTTTCTATTGAAAATCTGTAAACTTTCTACCCAATTTGTAAACTTTCTAATTTTTAGGTTTGTAAACTTTGTAAACTTTAAAAAGGAGAAAGTTTACAAGAAAGTTTACAGGGCACACCCTTGGTATCACTGTATTATATATACTTTGTAAACTTTGTAAACTTTAATTCTATATAAAATATAAAAATAGGTAAATAGGTAATATAGCATACGCCTAATACGCCTATACGCGTATATATAAGGGAAATTAAGTTTAAAAGTTTACAAGCTAAAAAAATCGAATTTCAGAGGTGAAAATATATGAGTGGTAATTTTAAATTCACTGATAAGGAGAACGACATAGAAGGACACTTGAGAAATAAAGTAAAGCTGTTAGGCGGTAAAGCATATAAGTGGGCGTCTCCTGGAAATAGAGGGGTACCAGACAGGATTGTTATAATACCAGGTGCAAGAGGCGGCCGAGTGTATTTTATTGAGCTTAAAGCACCAGGAAAAGAGCCCAGGCCGCAGCAGCTAAACAAGCAAAAAGAGCTAAAAAAACTAGGTGTTTATGTAGACACTTTGGACACAAAGGAGAAAATAAACAGATTTATTGAAAGGGTTGTCAACTATGAAATTTAATCCACATGCCTATCAGCTTTATTGCATAAACAGACTTTTAAATGATAAATCGATTGGACTATTTCTTGATATGGGATTGGGAAAAACGGTAATTACACTAACAGCAATCAATGACCTAAAATATAATCGATTCGCAATATCAAAAGTCTTGGTAATAGCACCAAAGAAAGTGGCGGAGGCAACATGGAGCAAAGAAGCAGCTAAGTGGGGGCATTTGAAAATGCTAAGAGTCATTTCTGTACTTGGCACCCAGACAAAACGCGTAAGAGCTTTAAACACACCAGCAGATATTTATGTGATTAACCGCGATAATGTGCAATGGCTAGTTGATTATTACCGCAATGCATGGCCGTTTGACATGGTGGTAGTCGATGAGTTTTCCAGCTTTAAGAATCATCAGGCCAAAAGGTTTAAATCACTTACATGGGTTAGAAAGCATATGACGCGTTTTGTGGGGCTAACAGGAACACCAGCACCAAATGGATTGATTGACTTATGGGCACAGGTGTATTTGCTGGATGAGGGTGAAAGGCTTGGTAAGTTTGTTTCCCATTTCAGGACCAGGTATTTTGATTATAACCCATACAATATGACTTATACGCTAAAACCTGGGGCGGACGAAATTATTAAGGGTTCAATTGGCGATATATGCGTTAGCATGTCGGCGGAGGACTATTTAGAGCTACCTGATTGCATAACCGTTGATGTTCCGGTTGTACTTGACAGCAAAGCCCAAGCAGCTTACACGAAATTGGAGAAAGAAATGCTTCTTGAAATTGATGAGTCAACCATTGATGCGGGCAGTGCCGCAGTATTGACCAATAAGCTTTTACAGCTTTGCAATGGTGCTGTGTATGATGAAAACAGGCAAATAGTAGAAATACATAATTGCAAGATTGAGGCTTTCATGGAACTTGTGGAAGGTTTAAACGGGAAATCAGCTTTAGTGTTTTATAACTTTCAGCATGACTTAGCCAGAATCAAAAAGGCATTGGCCAAAACAGGCCTAAGAGTAAGAGAGTTAAAAGGACCTAAAGACGAGGACGATTGGAACGACAGGAAAATTGATATCCTGTTAGCACATCCAGCGTCGTGTGCATATGGCCTCAACCTCCAAAAAGGCGGCAATCATATTATATGGTTTGGCCTTAACTGGTCCTTGGAACTATACCAACAGGCTAACAAGAGACTACACAGACAAGGCCAGGCGGAAAAGGTTATAATACATCATTTGATTGTTGAGGATGGGGTGGACAGCGATGTTATACAAGCACTACAGGATAAAAGCACAACGCAAAATAGGCTGTTAGAAGCATTAAAGGCAAGGATTGAGAAGGTTAAAGGAGTGTGACAACTAAATGGAACGCAATGAGTATATAGTGGTATACAAGGGAATGTATGGACATAATCCACCAGCTAAGTTGCTGGAAAAGTATTATCCAACAAGGCTAGAACCATGTTATATGTTATTGTTTGAAATATGTAAGCCTTGTGAATTATGTCCGAAATCGTGTCCAAAGAATGGAGGATAATTGTAGATGAGTGAATTTGAGAGAATATTAAAGACAGAGTATTCCGAGAATTTTGATAACCTCAGAAAAAATAGAATGGTTATGAGTTATTACAAGTACGGGCTTGTTAAAGAGAATTACGGTAATAAGCTTGTAAACAGCATAAAAACACTTGAGGAAAGACTAGAGCTATACAAGCAGACAGGCAACACGGAATATCTCTTAGACGTTGCAAATCAAGCAATGATTGAATTTATGTATCCGCAGCACCCAAAACCTTATTTTGAGGCCACGGATTCAGATAAAAGCCCAGGATTAGCAGGAATGAGTATAAATGAGTTAAAGGCATTTGACGATGATTGGAGTTGATTCTATGACCCAAAAAGATTTAAGCAAAATAGCAGCTATTCAGTCAGAAATCAGAGTTATAAAAAATCAAATAGGCTATGCTGATATACCTTATGCGGCAGATAGTGTAAAAGGATCGTCAAATGTTTTCCCGTATGTTGAAAGATCCTTCATGGTTAAAGGTTATGATTACGAGGCATATTATGCAAAGCTTAATCGGCTACAGAGTAAGTTAAAGCGAAAACTTGACGAGCTAATGGATGAACGTGACAAAGTCCTTGAATACACTAATACCTTAGATGATAGCCTATTGAGGCAAATAATAATTCTCAAATACATAAACGGAATGACATGGGAGCAGATAGGCGGAGAGGTTGGATATTCTGCAAGGACAGTAAGGAGAAAGCATTCAAAGTTTTTTAGTAAAAATTAAAAAAAGTTGGCCACCCATGGCCACTTTGAATGTGATATATTAGTATTGTCAGAAGTATAAACTTTAATGAATAATACCTTTTAAACACACAAGCAGAAAACCGCTTTAGAACAGAGACTAAGGTGGTTTTCAATTTACACATGAAAGGGTGATCCGATGCTATTAGGGATAAGCTGGAATGATTTAATAATCAAAATTGTCACGGTCATTATTAATGGGGCAACCGGACAAAGAGCAAAGCCAGTACATAATTCCCAAGTGTTTGATTACACCGTGGGATATACTTAGATGGGTTAAGTGGACACATTACATTTATATAGTGCGATTATTTAGTAAAATAACTAATTACCCTGGTAATATAGATTAAAAACAGCCTGACTTAGTGTTTAGGCTGTTTTTTCGTCGAAGAATTACTTATCGGAAGAGTACGGTAAACAAGTCCCAGGTGGAAACAAAGACACAAGTTCCTGGTGGAAACCAATGTGCCGGTTCGAATCCGGCTTCTTCGATTCATGTTTTACAAGGAGTTGATTTAATGCAGTGCATAGAGCGAGTTAATTGTTATGATTGCAAGAGCAATAAGCAGTGCGAATCATTTGCAAAATACTTGGAAAGGGAAAAAGGTTATGGCGAACAGAGCGAAAAGGCCGTGCAATTACCCTGGCTGCCGGGAGCTGGTGTCAAGCGGATATTGTACGAAGCATACAAAACAATCCAGCGAATACAGACGAGGAACGGCACATCAAAGAGGTTATAACTACAAATGGTCACAGTATAGCAAAAGGTTTTTGAAGCAGCCTGGTAATCATCTGTGTGTGTTAAAGATAAGTCCGCAATGTGCTTATGTATCTGAGTGTGTGGATCACCGTATGCCGCCTAAAGGTCCAGATGATCCGTTATTTTGGGATAAAGACAATCATCAGCCGGCTTGTATTCCGTGTAACAGTATGAAAGGAAATAGGATCGTGAAAGGAGGGTGAGGAATGACAATTGATTTAATTGCGGCTTTTATATTTATTGCGGTTATGGTCGCAGCTTGGTGGTTACTGGACAGAAAAGAAGCACTTAACAACATTAAGGTGCTGCAGATCAAAGAAGGCGACACGATTGTAGTAAGGACCAGGAACGTATGTAGCAAGAAAGTACAGGACGAAATACAGAAGGCACTTGACAAACATCTTGAGACGCTTGGGCTTCATGCCGTCAAGACAGTGGTTATTGATAAGGATATTGATATTGATATGGTGTTGAGGAAAGGAGAATGAGGAATGGGTGCAATACCTAAAGAAATAACAATCAAGCTTAATTTAGATACAGCAGAGTTTGAGAAAAAACTAAAAGAGATGAGAGAAAAAGTTGAAGAGTTGCAATCGCACACTAACAACAAAACCATTTCATCAGCAAAGGCTATAGAAATAATTAAAAACAATTGGCCCGAGAAAAGATATTCTATGCTTATAGGGGCATTAGAAAAGGCTATTGAAGTCTTGGAGAAAGAATCAATAATAGAAATGGTAAACAGTCTAACAATTGGAAACGTGCCTGAGATGAAGGGGTAGGGGGAGACAAATCCTTGCTGGAACGCACGTCCAAGACCGTAGCCTAGTGACACAAAAATTTTTTTCCCAAAATGAGTAATTTTAGGAGGTGGCCTATATGGCGGGCAGAAGATCAAAGCCGATTGAGCTTGTAAAAGGCCATCGGACTAAAGCAGAAAAGAAAATCAGGGCCGAAGCAGAAAAAGAATTATTAACCGGTGCCTCTTTAAAAGAATGGCCAGAAGTTAAGAAAAATCCTGCGGCTCATAAAGAATTTTTAAGAATAAAAAAAGTGTTGAGTGCGATAAAAAAAGATGACGCTTTACATGAAGCGGTAATTAATCGTTACTGTTTACTATACGGCGAGTGCCAATTTTTCGAGGCATTGAAAGAATCAACAAATTCTGAGTTAAAAGAACTTTGGGAGCAATACCAAAAAAACTCTTTTGATTATGTCACATATTTATCTGAGAAAGACAAAATTTACAATAGGCTTTTAGTAGCTGATAAAAAAATTATGGAAAAAAGAAAAATGATGTTTGATATAGAGAAAGAAAACATCATGACAATACAGTCTGCTTTGCGTAGCATCCCAAAGAAAGAACAGTCAAAAGGCGACAGTCCAATGGCTGCATTTTTAAAGCAAAGGGCTGGTCTGAATGGCTCATAATAAAAACAGAGCACTTGAGGTTATACAATTTATTCAGCTATTAAAACTGGTTGACGATTTTTACGGTCAGCCTTTAGTTTTGCAAAATTGGCAGCACAATATATTATGGGATGTTTATGGTACAGTTAACGAGCATGGCTTCAGGCAATTTAGATATGCATACCTTGAAATACCTAAAAAGAACGGTAAAACAACTTTAATAGCGGGTTTGTGTGTCACACATTTGGCCTTAGACCCGCCAGGCGGTCAAATATATTGCTGTGCAGCTGACAGGGATCAAGCGTCACTAACTTATAACGCTGCAAAGCAGATGATTGAGCAAGACGACGACCTACAGGAAATATTTAAGATTGTAGACAGTAAGAAAATGATTATCAACAAACTTACCGGAACATTCTTAAAAGTTCTTTCAGCTGAAGCATTTACAAAGCATGGTATCAACCCCACCGTCGTAATATTCGATGAATTGCACGCCCAACCAAACAGGAATTTGTGGGACGTAATGACTTTCGGATCCGGTGCGGCGAGAAAAGAACCTCTTTATTGGGTAATTACAACAGCTGGTGACGATCCTGACCGTCATTCAATTGGCTGGGAGGTACATGAGTACGCCAGAAAATTAAGGGACGAAGAAATTGTTGACCCTTATTGGTATGTAAAAATATTTGGAGCCCCAGATGATGCGGATATATTTGACGAAAAACTTTGGTATGAAGTCAATCCGTCGCTTGGCGTAACCATTAACATAGAATCTGTAAGGCAAGAGGCAATAGGAGCAAGAAACGACCCAGAAAAAGAAAAATTATTTCGTTGGTTGAGACTTAACCAGTGGGTATCTTTAAAAGCTGTCGGATGGTTGCCTATTACTTTATGGGATAAAACAGTTGGTAAATGGAATAAGGCCGATTTAGTAGGCAAAAAGTGCTATATGGGCTTAGATTTGGCGAGTACTGGTGACTTAGCAGGGAAAGCGTTAATATTTCCACCTCAAGAAGGTTTAGAAGATTGGCGAGTACTTTTTGAGGGCTGGATACCTGAGGAAAAGATGAAAGACAGGATTAAAAGAACTGGGACGCCTTTTGATAAATGGGTTAAAAATAACTATATTTTTGCCACTCCTGGTAATGCAATTGACTATGATTTTATACAATCAAGAATTGTTTCGGATAGCAAACAATATGACTTAAAAATGGTATGTGCCGACCCTTGGAACGCCCAAATGCTAACGCAGCAGCTACAAAAGCACGATATTGAGGTTATTAATATAGGGCAAGATTTTAAAAACCTGTCGCCACCAATGAAAGAAATAGCAAGGCTTTTACAAACAGGGCAAATGACACATGAAGAGCACCCAACAGGACGTTGGTGCTTTGGAAATGTAAGTATAGCCGTAGATGGTAACGAGAATATCAAGCCAATGAAAAACAGGTCAAAAGATAAAATTGACTTGATTGTTGCTTTAATAACTGGAATGGCTATGGCTATGAGGATTGAGAAAGTATCTTCTTACGAAAAATACGGTAAGATATTTTGCACATAATTTACACGGAAAGGAGGTAAAAAGCTTGAAAATACCAATAATAGGCCGTTTTTTTGAGAAAAAATATAAAAATCAAGACCTTTCCGATGTAGAAAAGCGTTTTTTAGCACTTTTACGAGGAAACGCAAAAAGCAAATCCGGTGTTGATGTTGACAGAGAAACCGCTTGTAAAGTATCAGCGGTTTTTGCTTGTGTAAATTACAAAGCATCTACGATATCGAGTTTGCCATGTGTTTTATATAAGCGATTACAAAAGGGCAAAGAAAAAGCCGATAATATGGATTTATACCACTTGCTGCACTACTTACCAAACCCAGAAACAACCGCCGCAGAGTTTTGGGAAATGTATGTGTGGAATTTAGAGTTAACCGGATATGGATTTGCCTATATTAAAAGAGATATAAACGGATTTATAAAAGAACTTTGGAACGTTCCCACAAGTTCAGTAAAAATATACCGCAACAAAACCACCAACGAAAGATATTACACCATAACTGAAAAAGGCCAAGAATCATCACCGATTTATTCTGAGAATATGATGGTAACAGTGGGTAAAAGGTTTCAAAACAAAGATTCTGCACTTGATCCAGTAGATATAGCCCGGGACGCTATGGGATTAGGAATAGCCCTTGAAGAATATGCAAGCAAGTATTTTGCTAATGGTGCAACGGTAAGTGGTATCGTTGAAATGGCTGGCGAATTATCTCCACAAATGTTTGACCAGTTTAAAAAGGATTTTCGAGATAATTTTCAAAGACTTCACAATGCTTTTAATGTTATGTTTTTGGATGGCGGCAGCAAGTTCAATAAGATTAGCAACAACCCCGAAGAGTCACAGGCAATTGAGGCCAGAAAGTTTCAAATTATTGAAATTTGCCGCTTTTTTAGTGTGCCGCCTCATAAAGTTATGGACCTTGAACGTGCAACATTTAGTAACATAGAGCAGCAAAACACCGACGCTGTGCAAACATGCTTAAATCCTTTATGTGTGAAACTTGAATTAAGCATATATAAGGATTTGTTAAACCCAAAGGAACGCAAAAAGTTTTATGCTAAATTCCTCACAAATGCCTTATTAAGAGGCGATACTACAGCGAGGAAAGATTATTACAACACAGGTATACAAAACGGCTATTTAAGCCCTAACGACGTCAGAGAGCTGGAGGACATGAACCCATATGAGGGCGGCGATATTTACATGGTAAACGGAAACATGATACCAGTTACCAAGATTGAAGAGAATTATACACAGAAAGGAGGCGAAGGAACACAATGAAATTCTGGGAATTTAAAGCAAAGTCAGCTAGCGTAGGGGAATTAATGCTATATGGTGAGATTGCAAGTTCTACATGGTGGGGCGATGAAGTAACACCAAAGCAATTTAAGTCGGACCTTGATGGATTGGGAGATATTTCACAACTTGATATCTATATCAATTCCGGTGGCGGCGATGTTTTTGCAGGGCAAGCAATACACTCCATGCTGAAACGTCATAAGGCTAACAAAACAGTCTATGTTGATGGTTTGGCAGCCTCAATTGCTTCAGTTATTGCAATGGCTGGCGACAAAATTATAATGCCACAAAATGCAATGATGATGATACATAAAGCTTGGACTTTTGGAGTCGGAAACGCTGCAGATTTCCGCAAATTAGCTGACGATATGGATAAAATTGATGAAAGCATTGTTGCAGCTTATATGGGTAAGACCGCGACCGAAAAAGAAAAGATTGTTGAAATGATGGATGCCGAAACTTGGATGACAGCAGAGGAAGCTGTTAACTTAGGGTTTGCGGATGAAATTGAAGAAAGCAAGCAATTAGCTGCCTCATTAGATGGCAGTTTTTTAATGCTCAATAATCAAAAGTTTGATATGTCAAAATATAAAAATCCACCTAAGATTGCAGTATTAAAAAATAATGTGGAAGAAAAGCCAAAACCCAAAGAACCAAGCGAAAATGTTCAATACCTTTGGAGCTTAAGAAAAAAACTTAATAACACCCTATAAAAACAGTACTTCCTAAGGAGGTGCTTTTTTAATATCAAAAATCAACTAAAACGGAGGGAAAAGAAATGACTTTAGCTGAAAGAATAATACAGGCAAAGCAGGAAAGAGCCAATATAAATACTCAGATTCGTGAGATTGTGAATCAGTATGAAGGCAAAGAAGATACAATGGATCAAATTAAGAAAGATGAGCTTAAAAAGCTTGAAGACGCATTTGATTCAAAGAATGACATCATTGTTGCATTAGAAAAACAATTGCAGAGAGACAGAATAACAGGCGAAGGTGGAGAGCAGTTAGACGATCCAAGAAATAAAGGACAAAAAGACGTTAAAGCAGAACAAACAAAGTTATTTATGAATTATCTTAAGAGCGGTTCGGCTTCTGATTTTGCAGCTTACAACGCTTTACAACAGGACAATCCAACACAAGCTGGATATTTAGTTGCACCTCAAAAATTTGTCATGGAACTTATACAGGAAATTGACAATCTTTTGTTTATGAGACAAAAAGCAAAAGTTTTGCCGGCTTTACAAGGTGCACAATCTTTGGGATATCCAAAGAAAACTGCAAGAATGAACTCAGCAGCGTGGGGAACTGAACTTGGTACACCGACAGCCGATACAACGCTTGCATTTGGCAAAAAAGAATTTAAACCAAATCCAGCTACAGCAGAAATATTAATTTCTAAAACCCTTATAAGAAATGCACCTGAGGTTGATGGAATTGTAAGAGCTGAAATGGCTTACGATTTTGCTGAATTAATGGAAAATGCTTATATGACAGGTGACGGAAACGGAAGGCCGCTTGGCTTGTTTTTTGCATCTGCTGATGGTATAAGCACAAACAGAGATGTATCAACTGACAACACTCAGACAGCTATAACCTTTGATGGTTTAAAAAATGCTAAGTACAGCATTAAACAGCAATATCAAAACGGTCTTGAGTGGGTATTCCACAGAGACGCAATAAAAATGCTAAGCAAAATAAAAGACAGCGAAGGTCAATATGTATGGCAGGAATCTGTTGTTGTGGGAGAACCTGATCGGTTGTTAAATTTCCCTGTAAACATGAGTGAATATGCACCAAACACATTTACCGCAGCAAAGTATGTTGGGATTTTAGGAAACTTGAAAAATTACTGGATAGTAGATTCGCTTTCAATGGAAATTCAAGTATTAATGGAACTGTATGCAAGAACTAATCAGGTTGACTATGTTGGCAGGCTTGAAACTGATGGAATGCCGGTTATGGAAGAGGCTTTCGCAAGAGTTAAATTAGCACCCTAATAACTAAACAACTAAATAACACCAACAAATTACAAGGAGGATAACTCAAATGATAGAATCTTTAGTTAAAAACTGCAGCTTTGAGGCTGCTATGAATAATACAGCAGCAGGAACAGGCGACACACTGAACGGCGACATAATCGACCTTGGAACAGGTGGAAATTTTGATTCGGTTTTATTTGTTGCAAAACTTGGTGATTGTGCAGACACAGCAGTTGGAACGTTAAAAGCGTATTGTGGTGATGCTTCCGACGTTGCTGACGGTGCATATAAGGCAGTAACCGCAGCATTTACAGCAACCGCAACCAACAGTGACAATAAATTGGTTATTTTAGACGTTGTTAAGCCCGGCAAAAGGTATGTAAGACCTGATTTTGTGAGAGCTACTGCAAATATTGCAGTAGAATCAATTATTGCTATTAAATACAACTCTAAATCATATCCAGTTACTCAGGGCACTGACGTGAGAATAACCGGAATATCGGTTAACTAAGGGAGGCGTTTATTTTGACTAAGCACAAAAAGGAAGTTGAGGAAGTTGAAGAAGTTAAGCAGGAAACGCCTGTAATCGAAGCCCCTAAAATGGTTAAGGTTACATATAAGACTTTAGAAGCTGGACCAGAGGGCTCTATTTACCCGGGGCAAACTATAGAAGTAACAGAAGAAAAAGCCGCCGAATTGGTCGATGGTGGTTATGTTGAAATAATTTAAGGGCGGCTTTTAGCCGCTTTTGAATTGGAGGTGAATTTAATTGTCTTACTTAATATCATCAAAACAAGTTGATATTGACAGATCAGTTACATGGGCCAATAATGCAGTGGTGAATACCTCAGTTACAATTAACTTTACAAAGCCAGCACAACCTGTAGACAAATACCAAATAACCTTTGATAATCAGTCTCTTGAAACATCAGTTACATGCAATGTTTATGCTCTTAAAACCATAAATGGAGTTCAAAAGCCATCGCATATAGGCGTTCTTTCATATGCAGCTAATGCAGTTCAATCAAAAACTATTGAAAATATATTTGTAAATGCTGATTTAAGGCTCGTATTTTCGAATGGCAGTGCAATTGTCACCGGTTTTACTGGTTATGTAAAAATTGAAGAGGTGATGTAGATGGATTTTGTTTATCCTCAAACACACCCTATTGAGCTACCTCCGGGGTGTGTTTTTTATGTTGATCCTGA
This sequence comes from Pseudobacteroides sp., assembly GCF_036567765.1. Lineage (NCBI taxonomy): Bacteria > Bacillati > Bacillota > Clostridia > Eubacteriales > Oscillospiraceae > Pseudobacteroides > Pseudobacteroides sp. The sequence continues at coordinate 41,407 of NZ_DATCTU010000074.1, read as the reverse complement.
TTTGGACCAGGGATGCACGCAATTTAAGGATTATGCGGAAGTATATGGCGTATCTAAACCTAGAGATAACTTAGTTCAAAATTATATGATGGACGCTGACTCAAATGCAGATGGAGTTGCAGATGGTTGGGTAAAGTTTGCAGGAGCAGGTATAACTACTAATTTTACAGTTGAGCAATCTTCACAAAAAATTGAAATAACAGCATCGACTGCTGGAGGGGATGCGTATGTAAGTTCAGCAGATATCCCCTGTGTTGCAAATGAAGCTATTTCATTAAGTATAACTTATAAAAATATAGGCACAACTACCCCGCGTTTATATGTTCTTTGGTATACCAGTGGCAGTGCTTATATTAGCACATCAACTATAGCGACGCTTAATACATCAGCAGATTGGGTTGTTGGAATAAATGAAAATATAATAGCACCAGCCACAGCCGCCAAATTCCAAGTTAAAGTGGGCCTTAGAGTTAGCTCAATAGGTCAGACAGGTGCTGGGTGGTTTAAAACATGCGTTGCTGTTAAAGGCACTACATCCGGCCAGTCTACTGATATAAGGCCTAGACTTAATATAATCGATAAAGAAGTTGCAGCACCTTACGGGACGTGCAGATATTTAAATGGTTCAACAGACCATATTAGCAGCAATAATCACAGTAACATTGATATTATAAGTGCTTCTCCCCAAAAACCCTTATCTGTTTATGGGGCATTTAATCCAGATATTACAGCCAATACAGGATATATAATAGCAAAGAATGATACACAAGCAACTGACATGCAATATGGATTTTATTACTCTGGCATCGCTAATTCACTTGTATTATATCTTAATGGGACTCAAAAAGGCACAGGTACACCAACCAATTCGATAATTAAAGGAAATTGGCATTTTGCTGGATTTACATGGGATGGGGCAACTGTAAAAATGTATATCAATGGTAAATTAGCTATGACACAATTACATTCCGGTGTGTTACCATCTCGTCCAAATTTCCGCATTGGATGTAGAGGTAATAATTCATTGTATTTTAAAGGCTTAATAGGGCCTCAATTAATAGCTCAAACAGACTTCCAGAATATACATAACTGGGCAGTAAAAACAGGACTATATCAACGATTCGGCATAGCGGTATAACCGCAGAAAGAAGGTAATTATGATAAGCTATACAGTAAATTGCTATATGTTTTTTTTAAAAGAACATGAAGATAAAGCAAACGAACTCTACAACATATTATCTCCTAATTACGCCTTAAATCTTGACAACTTGGGTAGAGGCAGAAACGATATAAACACTGTTTACGTAGGTGAAACAGAATATATCTTTATAAACTTCTGGTCAACATTTGCAGACAAAGACTTAAGAGATGAATTGCTTGGCATAATAAAAGGTTACAAACAATATTGCTGGTCAAGTGATTTTGCAGAGTATCAAAGGATACAGGCTTTTGATACATATTCTAAAACATTTGGAAGTCCTCTTGATATTGCATATAGCGACGAATGGGGCATGATGTGCTAAGGAGTTGAGGCATAAATGGGTTACAAACTAATTACCCCAATAGCAACCGAACCTATAACTTTAACAGAGGTCAAGCGGCATTTGAGGCTTGACCTTGATGATACCAGCGAGGATGATCAACTCAATAAGTGGATAATATCTGCAAGGGAATACGGAGAGACATACACTCGAAGGGCATTTGGTACTCAAACACGGGAATTGACTTTAAACAACTTTCCGTGTGCCAGTTACATTGAAATACCAAAACCACCTTTACAGGCAATAACCTCTATAACCTACAAGGACAGCAACGGAACCGTTAAAACAATGCCGGATACTGACTACATAGTTGATATTGACAATGAACCAGGAAAGGTAGTTTTAGGCTATAGTAAATCATGGCCTGTATTTACACCTTATCCTATTAATGCGGTCCGTATTCGCTTTGTGTGCGGCTATAATGGCGATATACCAAGCTGCTTTAAGGATGCAATGTTATTCCATGTTGGGCTATTCTACAAGTACCGTGATGAGGCTATTCCAAAGGACCACATAGACACGGTAAACCGGATTTATTACCCGAACCGAATACCTCAACTATAGGAGGTTGATACAAATTGAAATATATTATGCTAGAAGAGATTTTAACCCCAACCGGGACATTGGCGATTGATGAAATTGTCAGTCCCGGTATTTTTATAACCGCAGCCACTTTGAAAGAATGGGAGCGGCAAGGTAAATGTAAAGAGGTGTTGGAGGATGCCAATATCAGCAGGAGAACTGAACAAACGAATAGCGATACAGCAGAATCAGCCAGTCGAACAACTAAACGGCAGCGAGCTAGAAAACTGGACGACGCTGCGAACAGTGTGGAGTGACATACTGAGCCAGGGTGCCAGGGAATTTTACCAGGCCCAAAAGAAATATAGTGAGGTCACGAAGGTATTTAAAATCAGGTATTTTGCAGGTCTTACAACTAAGCACCGAATACAGTACAGCGGCAGAATATTTGACATATTGGGCGTGGACAACGTAGACGAGGCAAGCGAACAGTATTTAATATCAGCAAAGGAAGTGATATAGGATGAAGTTTCACGAGGCATTTACGCAGTATTTGAAGGGCTATAGCGATCTAAATAGTTTGATTAGTGGTAGGGTTTATCCTGACTTTGTACCGCAAGGAAAGCCACTTCCGGCCATAGTCTACCATCTTATATCTTCCGAAGTTGACTACACCCTTGGAGGCGAAGAAAACCTTCAGACAGTCAACTATCAATTTGATTGTCATGGGAACACAGACGCTGAGGCTTTTGCAGTGTATAAACAGCTGCGAGAAGCCTTTAAGAACTATCAAGGCAACATGGACACATACCACGTTCAAATGATCGAAATTGAAGTCATTTTGGGCAAAGACTATAGCGATCCGATCCGGGATCACAACTACAAAATCGAGTTTAAATTCTATTACACGGAATAGGAGTTGATATTATGAGCAATGCAGTAATAGGTTACGGCACTACGCTGTCAAGAAACGGAAACGTAGTGGCTGAGTTAACAAGCATTGACGGATATGATTTGCAAAGGGAAATGGTTGACGTTACCACCTTGCAATCCGCAAGCAACCACGAAGAGGTTTTGCCAGGACTTATAAGGACGGGAGAAATTCCGTTTGAAGGTTATTTTTACCCTGGAGACACTAACGGTCAAGTCGGGCTTCAAAGCGATTTGATCAATGGAACGCTGCAAAATTTTGCAATAGCATTCCCAAGTACGACAGGCACATCCTTGACGTTTTCGGGGTATGTTAAACAGTTTAAAATCGGCAAAGCTGAGCCTAACGGGGCTATACCATTCAGTGGAGCAATAAAAATCTCCGGGGTGCCCACACTTGGAATAACACTTTCTAACAACATAACAGGCATGACGCTTTCTGGTTCTGGCACCTGGTACCCTGCCTTTGCAGCTGCTACAAGCGGGGTTGATAAGCCATATGTATATACAGTTTTAACAGGAGTTTCAACGGTCACAGTAACCCCGACATTCGCAGCGGGTATATGCACAATTACAGCACCTAACGGGCAAAGTCAAACAGTTGCTTCTGGTGTTGCATCTGGGGCTATTACTTTGGGAGCTGCTGGCAGCGTCACAACAATTGATGTAACGGTCAAGGAAACTGGAAAATCACCAAAGACATACAGAATTAACGTTGCTAGGGCATAAGGAGGATTGATTGACAATGGCGGTACCTTTTAAAATTATACAGCTTGATAGACCAAGGAAAATTAAATTTACCATCAATGCTTTGATTTTAGCAGAAACGTTGTGTGGAAAACCTGGTGGCCAAATAGTTATGGATTTATCTCAAACCAACTACGAAACAGCTGCAAAATGCTTGTTTGCCGGGTTAAAACACGAAGATAAAGACCTGACTTTTGAAAAGACAAAAGAATTAATTGATGAACATATCGACAACATGTTTAATTTTGTCCAGATTGTTTCTAGTGCTTTTTCAGCCGCTAACGGGATTGAGATTGACATTAATGAGACGCTTGAAACTACAGCGGTCAAAGCGGAAGAAACCAGCCCAAACATATAGAGGCCGATTGGCTAAAGAATTTAATAGAGACATACGAAAAAATAGCTGTCGGCCAGCTAAATATGACCTATGAACAGTTTTTGGACTGCACACCAATGGAACTTAACATAAAAGTCGAAGCACATATCCAAAAACTCAAAACCGAAAGTCAACAACCAATAGTAAACGCCTGGTGGACAGGTAACATGGTTCGGATAGGAATTGGCTGTTTGTTTGATTCGAAAGTAAATTATCCAGACTTACAAGATTTACTTGAGCCTAAAAAGTCAGAACCTATGACAGCAGAGCAAATGGAGGCACAAGTGCGGTGCATTGCCGCCGCATTTGGTGCTCAAGAAATAATAATCGATGAGGGCGAGGTGGAAACATGCCCATAATAATGCAAGTAAAAACGGAAGGCGTTGAAAGTCTAATTAAAGATATTAGGTTGATGAAAAACAATGGAGAAAGCTCTATCAACGATGTTGTCCTTGCAGCTGCTAACTTTACGGCTCCGCTGCTGAAAGAAGTTATTCCACGAAGCAACGACGACAAGCACGTTAGAGATAAAATAAACGTCAATCTTGGAAAAAAGAAAAACAAAAATGTTGCTTCTGCGTCTGTTGTTATAGGCGGCGAAATAGACGGTTATGACAATGCATTTCATTGGGAAACAGGTACAAAGAACGCCTCTGGAAGTAAAAAAATTCGCAGAAAATTTGATAAAAGCAAAAATAGGATCATTGACCATATGCAAGTTGCTTTTGTGAGTAAGGCAGGTGGTAGTTAATGGCTGGCGGTGTAGTTAGAACGATAGTAACCCGTTTTGTTGCAGATATATCGCAATGGTCGCAGCAAATGAACCAAGTTAACTCCACTATGGCAAGAGTCAGGCAAAAAATGACCGCTGTTGGTGCAGGAATGACCGCGGCTATCACATTGCCACTAGTTGCCGTTGGTGGTGCATTTACAAAAATGGCTATGGATGCAGTGGAGTCCGAAAGCTTATTTGGTGTAGCAATGGGCAAAATGACCAACCAAGCAAGGTCTTGGAGCGAATCATTAAGCGATGCTTTTGGAATTAATGCTTATAATATTCGCAGAAACATAGCAGGTTTTCAGATGCTTGCCACATCAATGGGTGTGCCTGTAAAAGCGGCTTTTGATATGAACAGGGCTTTGGTTGAACGTGCTTATGACCTTGCCTCAGCTTATAATCAAACAAATGAGCAAGTAATGCAAGACCTCAACGCAATTTATTCGGGTGAATCTGAGCCGTTGAAAAAATATGGTGCGGTATTGACTGAAACAGTGCTGAAAAGCTATGCAATGCGAAATGGGCTTATTAAACAAGGCGAGGCTATGAGCGAACAGCAAAAAATACTGGTCCGATATCTTGCATTTATGGAAATGACAAAGCTTGCACACGGCGATTTAGCCAGGACCATAGACAGCCCATCAAACAAACTTAAAAGATTGAAAGAACAAATGTCTGAGCTGGGCATTGAAATAGGCCAAAAGCTCATCCCTGTTGTATCTAAGCTAATGGGTTATGCAAATAACCTCCTTGACGGATGGAATAAGCTAAACCCAGCTACGCAGGACACCATATTAGCAATATTAGGGCTAACCGCTGCAGTAGGTCCGTTGGTTCTGGCGATAGGTGCAGCAACTACAGCATTGTCGTTTATGATGGCTAATCCTGTTGTGGCTGCAATAGCTGGTATAGCTGCATTAGTTGGCACGGTTGCAATTGCTACAAATGGTTTTGGATTATTTGAGCAATCGCAGAAAAAAGCTCAAGATCGGCTTATACAAACCACTGCAGAAATGATAAGGCAGAAAAAAGCTGCTAATGACCTAGGAAGTGCTGTCTTGGCTGTGAGTTATATTGAGGCTAAACAAGCAAAAGAGAGATACAACAACGAGCTTATGAAAGAAGCTTTGGTATACGAATCAATCATGGCAAAACGAAGTGAGCTTGAGAGGCGAAACCAAAGCAAATTGTTTAAGCCCGGCACCTCAATGCAGCCTGAAATAGACGCAGTACAAAAGCAACTTGAGGGGTCCATGAAAAAAATGGAGGAATCCCGGAAGAAGATGTCTCAAGCTCAAACTATAATGGATGAGTGGAGCAAGGTTCAGACTCCAAAGCTTAATACCCCAAGTACCGTTAACGACCTTAAAAACGAGTTTAAATCTCTTGGCACTGCTGGGACTGAGGCATACGATAAGATCACAGACAAGATAAGAGACTTTATTGACGCTGTACGTTCACAGGCCCGTGAGTTCTCAAATTTTGTAGGTATTTTCGAGAAAGCAACCCAAGACCAACCAATTAACATGGAACGATGGATAAACCGTTTAAAAGGGCAATTAAACGCTATTAAGACCTATCAAACATCGTTAGCAACTTTGCAGGCTAAAGCAAATCAGGGATTGATTAGTCAGCAATTGTATAATGACCTTGCAGCTTTAGGACCGTCAGCAGCTAAACAACTACAGGTTGTTGCAAAAGCATCTAATAAACAGTTGCAGCAGGTTAACAGCTTGTTTGGTCAAAAGTCTAATATAGCATCAAGTTTGGCGTATGACAGCGTAAGGCGTGATATGGCAACTCAGGCCAATGTAGTACAGATCGTTAATAACTTTAATGGTGGGGCGAAAGATGAAGATATTGTTAAATTAAGTGATAAACTGACGGATTTAGTCATTAAAAAGCTTAAAAGAAAAGGATTGGATTTAGGCTGAACTTAAACATTCAGCCTATTAATTTACTCTTTTATAACGCCTCTTGCAATCAGTTCGTTCCAAATGGCTTTGTTGTTTTCTTCAATAACTTTTAAACAGATATTAACTGCATGACTTGTTGATATTGCGATGGATGCACCTATTGCCTCAATTGGCTGAAGTTTACCAGCTTCAATAAGTTCTTTTTCAGTTACACCCCCAATTTCAGATACAACTTTTTGTTTGAGTTCCTCAATATCAATGTTAAACATTTTTTATTCCTCCTTTTTTGTCACTATTGTATATTATTTCTAAAAGTTATACAATAAAAGTATAAAACAGATTAAATCAGGAGGGGTTAATTATGAAAAAGTTTATAACTGGCTTTATCGCTTGTTTTGTACTTATGACGGGAATCGCTTATGCTGCAAATACTTATCAGACAGCAAAATATAAAATATTGATCAATGGCACGGAATACAAGGGCACTGACAAAGCCATTGTTGTAGACAGTCGCACATACTTACCGCTTAGAGCAATAGGCGAAATATTGGGTGCAAGCGTTGATTGGAACGAAGTACAAAAACAAGTTGAAATTACTGGCGGCGTAAGCATTGATATTGTTGAAGATGTACCACCAACCCCCACGCCAACACCCGTAAGCACACCAAACCCAAATGTCCAGGTCGGGAAGAATGAGTTTATTGCACATGACAACATGCAAAAACGAGACGTTTTTAAAGTCAGTGTGTTGGGTAAAGTTGCAGACGGCGAAACGGTTTCGGGTATCAAGTACGAGATATGGAAGTTCCGCTTTGAAAACATTGATAAGCATGAGCAGTATATTTTACCAAGTCAGCTAGGTTGGAATAGAGGGGCGATATTAACAAGCGTTGCCGCACCTGATGGATATGAGCTTATACAGCAAAAGAAATTAAAACCCGGCGAAGTTTGGGAGGGCGTTGCTGTATTAAAAATTAATTCGGATGCTGATAAATTATACTTTTTCTATGAAAATGGGAAGGTGCAATATCAGGAATAAAACTTTATAGGCATTAAACACCGTCTTTAAACAGGCGGTGTTTTTATTTTGCTAAAAAAGGAGTTTCATATGGGATTTCAAGTATTAATTCAAGGCTATGTTGATAATAAACTTGCTGAGTCAGGCACTGATGCTACAACTATTAAACTAACCAATCACAATCTGCAGACTGGCGACATGATAGTAAACAGGACTTTAAGATTTACAAACAATAACGATCCTTGTAGTCGCATTATAACCCGTGTAGATGCAAACACATTTACTATCCCTCTGGCTATCACAGACCAAGCCGAAGGCAATCAAATTCGCTTATTTAAATTTATAGACAAAACGGAATTTATTAAACAAGGCAGTTTAGAGGTATCTGACAGAATGGATCGTCGCAATGATTGCCGCTTTAAGATGATTGTTGAAGAGGATGCACAATTGCCAAATTGCGGTCAAAATGTCAAGGTGCTTTATGATAATCAACTAATATTCGGCGGTGCTATAAAACAGATCAACAAAAGGAGAATAAGCGGCGGTAATAGCCTTAAACTTACGGCTGATGTAATCGTCGAAGGGTACAACCATATTCCAAGCCGACGTACTATTATGGCCAACTGGTCCAGTCCGATATACAGCAAAGATATTATAAAGTCCATTATTGACAATTATCTCGTCGAGGAAGGTATTACCTACACTTATTCAGAGTTTGGCAACGGATACTTATGGGATGAATATCCGGCAGATGTGCCAAGCAATGCTATATCTATAGCTCAAATCCTCAAGGATATGGTCGATGCATCTGGATATAAGTGTTACATTGATAACAATAGAAAACTGCATTTTAAGCAAGAGGACACAGTTGTTAATGCTCCTTTTGGACTTGTAACCGGAGAAGCTTATATGTACGCCTATAGAGTCCGAGAAATTGAACTTGAAGAGAACCAAATTAACTATCGCAACAAAGTCTTTTTCCGCGGTGGTGCTGATGATTTTGGCGATAAAATAGTTACTTGGGGCGAAAACCTTCAGGCGATTAAGGATTGTCAGGATGTTGAAGGCGGATCGGGTGTGTATGGTTGCATTGTAGAGGATAGCGAGGTAGACAACACAGTTGAAAAGACTGCTGGCAGTACTACCACTACAACTAATATTAATATAACAAATCATGGTTTAAGTAACGGGGATATGATTGTTAATACATCAAGAAACAATGCAAAAAGGCTTGTTACTGTAGTTGACAACAATAATTTTACAGTATCAGCAATTACAGACCAAGCACCAGGCGACACGATTGTATATTATCCAGACGCAAACAAACTGGTTAGGAATAACATAAAACGATATGGGCTTGTTACTCCAAAGGAAATTTCTTTCGAGACACAAAGCATGGATTTCAGAGCCGGACAAAAGTTAAAGGTGCAACTTACTGAGTTTGGAATGACAGCCCCTGAATATTTCTTGGTCGAAGAAGTAAGATTTGTGCATGTAAGCGGGGATGTTGCAAAAAGCATTATAAAAGCAACTTCCCGTGCAGAGTCAGACTTCTCAACCCAATATTCTGAAAATGCCTATGACGCCTACGCCTCATTTGTTGGTGGTGGTGGTGGAGGCGGTACAGTAATAAATAAGGCTGGTGTCAATGTAGCAGTAAGCCCAACACCCCCAACAAGCCCACAGCAAAATGATTTATGGCTCAATACTACCGTTGGAGTAATTGACAAGACAGCTAGCGGAACACTAACAGCATTGGAAGCGGATAGTATAGTCCAGTTATTTAATGCCATTACAATAACACTGCCGACTCCTACATCGGATTTAAAATACCGCACATTTACATTTAAAAGCCGAGACACAAATACAAAGACTATTGTTGGGCCAATCGATAACGTAGCAAGTTATACTTTAGCTGGTAACAATAAAGCCCTAAACGTATATTGTGACGGGTTGGGCTGGTATATTTGGGGCGTGGTAACATGATTAATAAAGATAAGATTTTGCACTTTGCAGATGGTGGGTTTAAAAAAAGCAAGCTATACTATTGTAATTTTAAAGATGCATACCCATATCGAATAAGATTTACGGCCTATGGGGCATTAAATCCTGGCCCAGCTGTAGCCGAATATACTTATGGGTTTGAAGAGCTTCCACCACCATTGCATATAATTTGCGAAATGCGGTGGAGTGCTGCATATAACAGATATTCGGCCTTTTGGTTAGTGTCAGCCGATACAAGTTTTACTACCATATTGACCAGACGTGCATCAACGTTCGGAACAGTAGTAGAAACCAAAGAAAACATATCATCGACTTCGGGAGGCTCTACCTTTGCCAACAGCGTATACATGGAAGCAAATTTTCAAACATACGATTATTACACTGGTGAACCGTTGCCTGTAAATAGTGACGGCAATTGGGATAAACCTAGTGTATATGTTGGCACTGCTACTCAGTTGAATTATCCTGCTGGCTTGCCTCCGCTTCCTGCAGATGTGCAAAAGTATATATTAATATTTAGCCTTCCTGGTGGCGAAACAAAAATTGAGTCGCTTGAGAAGAAAGGATTTACATATACTGCGTCACCGCCAGGATATTCAAGTGTTGTTTCCCCTGATTTTCAATTAAATCATTCTTACATGCTTAACAATGGTGCTTGGGAGGTGGTATCACAACAAAATATTAATGCTATATCCATTAGTGCATCAGCTGAAACCTTCGATCAAGTATTATGGTGCAATCATGACATAATGTACGATGTAGGAGGGTTGTACAGGTCTAGCGACGCAATATATGGACAATGGATATAGACAAAATAAAATATTTTTGGTATCCTTATATACGCAAAGCGGCTTCTTTTGTTAGGGGTGGCCACCTCTTCTTAAGTGACGGCTTTGCCCAAAGCTTGCCGCCTTGCATAAACAAATTGGGCAGCCCGTGGGCAGGGTGTATAAATACATACACCTGAGTATTAAGGATCTTGGATTTATCCAGGGTCCTTTTTATTTTATCTTCATAGGGTAGTGGCTAAAGGAAGGTGTATGTATGGATAACTTAGAGAGATTGATCGAAGCAACTCACGAATTAGCCATAACAGTAGAAAAAAGCAACAAAAGACTATTTGTCATACTAATGGTTTTAATTCTTTCTTTTGCTGTTTCTGTTAGTTTGTTTTTTGCTTTTTACTTCAACTACAGTTGGCAACAAAGCCAAACAGTCAAAAACGGCGAAATTACCCAACAAATAAAGACGGGAGGGAACTGATAATGTTAAACCCATTTAACCTAATAAACACGGTCAAAAACTTTATAGGGACCATTTTTAGCACTCCGCCTCCACCGCCTCCGCCTCCAAAAGTGGCAAGTAACGATAAAAAGAAAGAAGGTGCGAAAGATGGGAGAGTGTCCAAAGCATGAGGCACATGAGGCCGAAATTAACACCATGAAGGACGACATAAAAGATATTTTTAAACGATTGATAGAGGTTGAAAAATATAGAAGTCAATCTGCAGCAGAAAGCACATCCAGAGACGAAGCTATCAGGGACATTAAAGCAGATATTAAAGATATTAAGACAGACATTAAGAACAACCAAACAACTCTATTAGCTCAAATTGAAAACCTTAAAAGCAAGCCTGGAGAAAGATGGAACGATTTAACAAAGTTTATAATGGGAGCTATTGTAACGCTGTTATTAGCAGGAATAGCCAAATGGTTAGGAGCGTGATCCGTTATGCAAGTCATAACCCCAAAATTTAATTGGCAATCCCCCCTGGTACCTTTGAATCTTTCGAAGGTGCTTTTTGTTGTGCTGCATCATCCTGCAGCCTTTACCGCAACACCTGAGCAGATCCACCAATGGCACCAGGCTAACGGCTGGAATGGCATCGGCTACAATGAGTACATCAGGAAAGACGGTACCGTCGTTATCTGCAGAGGCGACCATATCGGGGCCCAGTGTGAAAATATGAACAGCAAGAGTTATGGCATATGTTGCGAAGGCAATTATGACATTGAAACCAAGATGCCTGAGGCTCAATTTAATAGTCTGGTTGAAAGGCTAAAGTACCATAAGACTAGATTCAAAAACTTAAGAGAGATTGGGCCACACAAGCGATTTGGCAACACTGCTTGCCCTGGGAAGTACTTTCCGCTGCAGCAGGTGCTTGCGGCTCTGGAAAAGGATAATGAATTTGAAAATGCTCTTAAGACATGGCAAAGTAAGGGCGATATGGCCAGCCCAGATTATTGGGCAAAGAACGCCGTTAAAGGCGGCTTGTGCAAAGGTGAATTTGTAAGGCAATTAATTATTAACGCTGCGAAGCAGTAGGAAAGGATAGGTGTTTTATATGGCTAATCAACAGCAATCAAGATGGAGAAGCAAAGCTGCATGGGTATCAACTATTACATTAATCGTTTTTGTGCTTAAGACATATTTTAAAGTTGAAGTGCCAAAGGTTGATGAATTAATCGACTTGGTATTATTGGCCGCAACTGCCTGGGGTGTATTCAACAATCCTACAAATAAAAAAGGTTTCTAAGTAATAAAAAGCCCTTGGGCTATCCCCTTGGGCTTTTCGTGTTTTTATTTAGATTATATTAATGTGAAGGCTTTTTTATATTATTTCTTTGCTATATAATGTAAGTAAATTAACTTATAGGGGGGTTTTATAATGAGAAAAATGTTTATAAGTCTTGGTTGCATCATGTTTGTGATATGTGCTGTATTAATTTATTTTGGATATGACAAAATTGAACATTATAGCAATTCAACTTTTGCGGATTATTCAACAAACGCCTATGTTGGCGGCGATGCATATAATTATATAATAAACAGCAATTATGCAACAGGCTTCTTTATTCTTGCTACTTTATTTGGAATTATGGGTATGGGGTTTTTAATTATAGGTCATCTGCATGATATGCAGGAAACCAATGAAATTAACAGGCAATTGAATCAAAAGCAGATTGAGTTAATGAAAAATCAAATGAAAAATGCAGAAAAATCTTAAGTGGTACTTAAGTGGTACAACTAATTTTTGCAAATCATGTATCGCTACAGTATCAACATATACAAGGTGTTTAAATTAATCCATGGTAAGGATGAGGTCACCAGTTCGATTCTGGTTAAGGGCTTATAAATTGAAGCCTTGAAACTACTGATTATAAGCAGTTTCAAGGTTTTTTGTTTTATTTCCCAAGCTTGAATTTTATGAATTCTGGCTTGAAAAATGAAAAATGAAAAACCGTCTAAAATCAACTAGATTTATTGTAAATGATAAAGTTCTTTTTCTTTGTCCAGAAAATTCAAGAACTATTCACCTATGATTTTTACAAGAACCCGTTTTTCACGCTTGCCGTCATATTCCCCATAAAATATCTGTTCCCATGTTCCAAAATCCAACTTTCCTTTGGTAATGGCGGCAACAACCTCTCGGCCCATAATCTGACGCTTTAGATGAGCATCAGCGTTATCTTCATAACCATTATGATTGTATTGGCTATGAGGCTTTTCAGGTGCCAAATTCTCGAGCCACTTTTCAAAGTCCTTATGGAGTCCAGCTTCATCATCATTTACAAAAACACTTGCAGTAATATTCATTGCATTTACCAATACAAGACCTTCCTTTATACCGCTTTCATTAATGCATTGTTGTACTTGAGAAGTTATATTCACATATGCTCTTCTCTCAGGGATATTGAAATACAATTCCTTACGGTATGAGTTCATTTTTCGGTACCATCCTTTGTAAATTTTGCTTTTACAATATATAACATGAATTTATTATATCAGATACTACCGATACTTATAAAGAGGAACAGATGTAACTCAAAAGTTTACAAATAGCTAATATTAAAATTCATAGCAATTTTTACTATGTCGCTTATATTAATGACATTATCACCATTTAAGTCACAGATTGGATTATACTCAGGGTCCTCTGGAGCGGTGTTAAATGCTTTGGCAACGATGATTACATCCAACATGTTAACAGTTAGATCATTGTTTAAATCACCTAAAATCTTAGGAATTGCTAACTTTAAATTCTTTTTTTTGATAAGTGTGCCGTTTTCATCAAATATTTTTATTTCATAAATATCAGAAGCTTTTGTATTAATGTTAATAAGGGTTTGACCGTCAACATCTAGAGCATATGAAGCGTTTCCTATTTCCGAGGTTCCAATTAAAGGTGTTCCATTAATACTTGCGTTTATAATTAGAGTTGCATCTTCACCTTTTTGTATTTCTTCAGGACTTATACTAACTTCTGTGTTGAGAAATGAATACATGGAAGGAATAATTATATTTTTGTTTCCAATACCAACTATTGATCCATCCTCTAATATTACATATGTAGTATCACTACTTGCATCAATTTTAACAACATCTTTCAGTCCGCCAGGTATATTACACTGGCCGTCACCATTATAACCCCAGGAAACAACAGTACCGTCTTCCTTTAGTGCCACTGAATGCCTCTCTCCTGCTGCAATAGCCTTTACATTTTTCAAACCTTCGGGAATATCGCACTGGCCATAATTGTTTAATCCCCAGGCAATAACAGTACCATCTTCTTTTAACGCTGCAGCATGCATGTCTCCGGCCACAATAGCTTTTACATTAGTAAGACCTGCTGGAATATTACATTGACCATTTTTGTTATTGCCCCAGACGGCTACAGTGCCATCTTCTTTTAGTGCTATCGTAAATCCATCCCCGGCAGCAGCTTTTACATTTATAAGATCTGCTGGAATATTGCACTGACCATAATTGTTATTACCCCATGCAGCAATAGTCCCATCTTCTTTTAATACCACTGTATAGCAATTTCCGGCAGCAATAGCTTTTATATTTGTTACGCCTGTTGGTATATAACATTGTCCATAACTATTATTGCCCCAAGCAACAACAGAGCCGTCTTCTTTTAATGCTACAGTATGGTTGTATCCTGCAGCAATAGCTTTTACATTCGTCAGCTCCGATGGAATTTTGCACTGGTCGGCATCGTTCCTACCCCAAGCAACAACAGTACCATCTTCCTTTAATGCTACAGTATGGCTGTACCCAGCAGCAATAGCTTTAACATTTGTCAATTCTTCCGGCATAATGCATTGCCCATAATTGTTATCACGCCAAGCAGCAACGTTACCGTTTTCCATTATAGCTACTGTAAAACTCTATTTCCTGCAGCAACGGCTTTAAATTTGACCACACTATTTATTGATATATCACCCTGTGCAAAGCCCATGGGTTGTGTATGTGTGGCAATCAGCAAAATAAGCATTAAAAATGCAATAAACTTGTTTTTCAATTGTACTCCCCCCAAAATAATATAAAATATATTAATAATATAATAATTATACATTATTTGGTAAAAGATTTATATATTTTGTAACTTGAGTAACTTGAATTTTGTTCTTTTCCCGGTTTAGGGTTATCACTTTCAGATATATTTCCCAATACTCCTTTTGATAACTCATTAACCTGTACTCTCTTGGCATCTTCGATTGAAAAACTGTTCGCAAAATTTTTATTGATGTTTTACCATACGTATATCAATATAGGCGAATACTTTAGGTTTAATATCTATATTTTCATTATTTATAATACTGGTAAAGTTTAGGATATAAGCCGCAACAGCAAATAAAATAAAACAGCAAATAAAATAACAATGCATGCGGTAGTTAATCCCATTTTAAAACTTAAAGGTCTATTTTTTATTATATCCGTTTCTGTAAATTCAATTTTCCTTCCGACATAATATGTAGGGCTTCTTTTTATATAATAAGATTGGAAGTCTCTAGTAATCACGATTGCTTTACCTTTTGCCAAACATACAATCATACCATTGTATTCCATTTACATTCACCTCTTAATATGAGCAAAATTGATCTCAAATATAATTTTTAATTCTTCTTTTTAGTTTTTCTAATAATTCGAATGATTTTGTACTTTTAAGTCCACAATTTGAAGTTAACTTCTGAATTTTATAAAAATAATTAAGATGATTTAACTTAAGAAAACTACCTCAGGAATAAGCTAAAAAAGCAAGATATTATTTGTGCAACAATCCAATAGCTGCTTTTTTGCATAATTTGAAAAAGCCGTTATGACACAGTATTTTATACTGTACCATAACGGCTTTCTAATGTCTGAGTTCAATAACTTTTAAACTATGTAGGCATCATAGTTTCTATGCCTTTTTTATCCAATCATTTCAATCTTATGAACTTGATTTTTCCAGCCTCAATATCGCCTTTGCTTATGGCAAGAGACTCCATATCTTGTTTTTCTTTAATACCAAGTTCTTTACATGCTGCATCTATAACTTCTGGAGAATTATGTGTAGGTATAACTATACTTGGTTTAAATTGTTTAAGTACTGTAATACACTTTTCGGTGGATGTGCCATAACTGGGTGAATCTGTAAATATCATAAAGGCAATATCTATCTGCCCTAATTTTTCCAACTGTTCATCAGTAAGCTTATCCTGGCCTAAATCACCCATATGAGCTATACGTAATCCATCTACTTCGTATACATATATGGCATTAGAAGGATACTCCTTATTGATATCACCTGAAAAATGGGAAGCAGCAATACCTGTAACATTGATATCATCTACAGTAAAGCTTTCCTCCTTCATCATGGACTGCCTGCAATCATTTTGGATATAGTCATAGTCCATATGATCTGGGTGATCATGGGTTATTGTAATGATAGAAGGCT
Organism: Pseudobacteroides sp.; assembly: GCF_036567765.1. Taxonomy (NCBI): domain Bacteria; kingdom Bacillati; phylum Bacillota; class Clostridia; order Eubacteriales; family Oscillospiraceae; genus Pseudobacteroides; species Pseudobacteroides sp. The sequence goes on along the minus strand of NZ_DATCTU010000074.1, from coordinate 24,845 downwards.
TGATTCCTGCCACTTCTGGTGTAAGCATATAGGGATCAAGAACAGCAGCAGTACCCTTTTTTGATGCTATAAGATAGGAGGTATTGCTTCCTTCCTTGTCAGTCGTAGCACTTTTTATAAGCACTTTTCCAGTATCGTTCTTATAAACGGAATTCTTCACCTTCTCAGCTGTTACTGCCACAGTACTGGTATTGTTTTCTGTAGTAGCAGGTTTTGTTGGTGTATCCTTTACATTAGCTTCCTTAATTCCTCCACAACCCTGTAAAGATAGACATATGACCAAACTTAGTATTAGAGTCAATAATATCATTCTACTTTTTCTCATAGGGGTGACCCTCCTTTTTTGTTTTATTGAGTATATTTTACTATTTTGTAAACTAATTCACAATTGTTTGTTTACGCATCTATATTTAATTCTCCTTTATGGGAACATTTTTACAACATATAACTTCTCCAACCACCTTTTATTATTTATACATAAAGAAGCATATGCCGATAAAGTGCGTTAGTGCACCGAAAAATACGAATAAATGCCAGACCATGTGATGGTATTTGAAACCCTTGCGGGCGTAGATAGCGGCTCCGGCAGAATACAGTGCTCCCCCTGCAAGAATAAGCCAAAAAAGCGGAGGATTGGCTTTTTGGAAGAACAGCGGCATAAAAATAATAAGTGTCCAACCCATAATAAGGTATATAGTAAGTGAGAATTTAGGCATTGAATTTTTTGAAATGGACTTGTAAAGTATGCCGAATAAAACCATAGCCCATTGTATGGAAAGTATAACAGCAGCTTGCCACCCACCAATTACAGAAATTGCTATGGGGGTATATGTGCCTGCTATTGCTACATAAATAAATATATGATCAAATATTCTCATTACTTTTTTATGCCTAGTCTCATGTTCCATAATGTGGTAAAGTGTTGACATCAGGAACATAAAAAATATTGACACACAAAAAATAGTAACGCCAATTACATCATATATTGAGTCGCCTTTGGTGTATGCTACGATTGATACCCATGGCATGGAAAACAGTACGAGCAATGATGATACACCGTGGGTTACAGCATTTGCGACTTCTTCTCCAAAAGTGAGTTTGATCGGTAATTTTGACAATTGATTATTCTCCTTTTAAAAATAATTCTTGCTCAAATGAAACATTTCTCTGGGAATATTGCAATACTTTGATTACATTCTTATTATTCTATTTTGCTATATAATTATTGACCAAAACATCAATAACAAAGAATTTGTCCTGAGCCTGTTTTCTTTTTCCTTCAGCCTGCTTGTCAGTAAGCAGGTAATAACCGTTTGGTTCATATTCTGAATCGTTCCATGTTACGTCTATGAGCTTCCATACACCGTTGACCTTTACCTTATTCCATGCATGAATGAATTTATCCTGCTTTCCTGCCTTCAGTGCGTTTAATGCATCGTAGTCATACTTGCCTGATTTCACCATATAGTCATTGATAGCTTTTACTTTTTGCTCGTCGTTCATGCCAGTCTTGATAATACGGCCCACAACGCTGTCAACTTCTTTGGCAACTGCCTTTTGAACTTTTCTGATTTCTTCCTTGGAGGAGATTTTGTATTTAACTTTAAGTATTTTATTTCTATCAAGGTAATCAAAATCTTTTACGCCCATTATATAGGGGTTCTGGTATAATGCTTCATATGCAGCGTCATATAGGTCAACACCTTTTTGACTACCATCCATATATTTACTTACATCTATATATTCATTACCTTCGATCATGTTGGCAGCAAGATATTCCGTGAAAGTATTGGTAGCAGAGACTTTGTATGGAACATCAGGTGCTGTCTTGCTAATGTTTAGTTTACTAATGTCATACTTTTCAGTACTGTATTTAAAGGCTATTTTATCCTCACCTGTCTTGACCTGTGATTCTTTAATTCTATCGACAATTCGTAATACTTCTTTTTTATATGTCTTATTGTCGAACTTCTCAATTCTATATTCACCGTTGAGCAGTGTACCCTCTATAACATAGGGAATATTACACACATCAAATTTAAAATTTCATCACTATCAATGAAGGATAATGCTGACATGGAATCAATAGATTCAGCAATAACTCCAAAATATTTTTTAGGTATTTTCTGAAGGTCAGCTTCATCTAAGTAGTATTCACTGTGCATATCATCTTCCGAATATCTATAATTTCTAAAAGCCGTGTTCTGACTATAGACTTTACCCGATGACAGATCTTCCTGTAAATACTTATCCTGTTCAGATGTTGTCCATTCAGTTTTGGTCGTTTTAACTATAATATGTAACCAAGGGCTGCCTTCCTCCATAGAAACAATATAATAATTCAAGCTGTTTTGTATAGGCTTTCATGAAAAATGGCCTGTGCCATGTTCATCAACTGAAAATGAAAAAACGGGTTTTTCAAGTTTTTTCTGCACAGTAAATTTTTTGACCAATGGCTTTTGAAGTTTTGCACCTGTATTTGGATCAAGCTTCTGCACGGTGAAGTACTCACTATGAAACCCCCACTCACCTTTATTGGAAAATTGTGCACTTCCAGGGTAGTACTGCTTCCTGATACTCCGCTGTAATGGGGTTTTACATGGAACTTATAATCTGAAGAATCGTAATTTATTAGTACACCTTTTGCTTCTACTGTCATACCTGGATCGCAATAAACTGCAATGGCATGGGAAAAATTACCCTGGGGATTATATCCTTCAACTTTTTTGGGGTCATATTTTGCATCAAATACAAACTCATGGGTGGGATCAATGTTTAGTTCGGGTTCAGTGAATTCATAGGGCAAGTTGCCGATGATATGAACTACTGGAGCACTTTCTTTTTTTAGCAGCTTGGGGCCAGTAGTCAGGGCAATGCCTAAAAAAAGCAGAGAAACGACTACCGCTGCTATAACAACTAGCATTACACTTTTTTTATTAGGTTCTTTACGCTTTAAAGAGTCAAAATTTTCATCATTCATACAAACACCTCATAAATTAAATAAAAGCACATTTTAATTATATATTAGATTATAGAAGAAAATCAAATCAATAACCCGATTCTAAAAAATTCTATACCTTATTAGGTTAAGTTTGATTCAAAAAATGTCGAAAATGTGCTATATTAAATTGAATAATAATTCTTATGAAGAAGGGTATGTATATACGAATGAGGAAACGTTCAAATGTAAGAAAGAATAGTAAAAGGCTTAATAGCAACTTCTTTGTTTTTCAAGGTATTATGATATCACTTTTGATGTATCTTACCTGGGGTTCTTGGATAAAGTTTGTTTTTTTTATTGCTTTGGAGATAACTGCATATTTTGCTTTTATATATTGTTTGCTGTTAAAACAGAACGAGCAACAACGTAAGAAAAGAAACATTTACTCAAATGAAGTATATAAAAAAATGAAAGGTAATACCCAGAATATTGTTGGATCCAATGAAAATAAGGGATTAAGGGTAATGGGTAAAAATTTTGACTGGGAGATTTCAAGTCAAAGCTCAGAGCAGAAACCCATGGCTCATTCCAACTATAATCAAGATGCACTGAATAAAAATTCTCAAGCATCAAACCTGCATAATTCTGTTGGCGGATGCATAAAAAATTCCGCTAAAAGTCTTCCAAGGGAAGAAATTAAAAAATTTGTGCCCTACCGGTCACCATTTGAACCTATTCGACCAAGGGTAGAGGAGCAAAAGGAAGAGACAGATAAAGCGAGTGAACTTTTAGAGACTTCGAGTTCGGATGCTGAGGATATGAAGTTTGAGCTTATAGAATGTAAGGAAGAAAATGAAAAAGAAAATGCAGGAGATAATGTAGAAGTTAGTTTGGAAGAAGAGAATGTAGAGGAGATTATTGAGGAGAGTATAGAAGAGAATATAGAAGATAGTTTGGAGGAAGAGAAAAATAATATTCCAGTTGCCATCAATGATAAGAAAGTAATAACTGTTTACAGGCCTAGTCGTGTTGTTTCTCATAGGGCACCATGCACCCCTGTGAGCACCCCTGTGCAGTCTCGGGAAATGTTGTTGGATATGGCCGATTATGAAACTCCGGTTGAGCTGCTTAAAAAAAATGAAGTGTCCAATTATGATGAAGAAACTGAGGCTTTTATTGAATATAACTCCCACAAACTGATTGAAACATTAGCGAGTTTCGGGGTTGGTGCGAGAGTTTTAAATGTGAGCAAGGGACCTACAGTTACTCGCTATGAGCTGCAGCCCAATGCAGGGGTTAAGGTCAGTAAAATCATTAATCTGGCTGATGATATTGCACTGAATCTTGCTGCGACAGGAGTGAGAATAGAAGCACCTATTCCAGGTAAGGCAGCTGTTGGAATTGAAATACCCAATAAGAAGAATGTGCCTGTATTACTTCGGGATGTTATTGATACAAAAGCATTTCAGAATTACTCTTCCAAGCTGGCCTTTGCAGTGGGAAAGGATATTGCGGGAAATGTTGTTGTTGGGGATATCGCAAAAATGCCTCACCTCCTAATTGCAGGTGCTACCGGGTCCGGTAAGAGTGTTTGTATTAATACGCTGATTATCAGTATTTTATATAAGGCATCTCCGGCAGAAGTGCGTCTTCTCATGGTAGATCCAAAAGTGGTGGAACTTGGTGTTTATAATGGTATTCCGCATCTACTGATTCCTGTGGTTACTGATCCTAAAAAAGCATCGGGAGCACTTACCTGGGCAGTAATGGAAATGACTAATCGTTACCGTCTATTTGCAGAAAATAATGTTAGAGACTTAAGAGGTTATAATGAGCTGATAAAGGAAAGGGGAGAAGGGGAAACTTTGCCACAAATAGTTATCATTATTGATGAGCTTGCAGATTTGATGATGGTAGCTCCCAATGAGGTGGAGGATTCTATTTGCCGATTAGCACAAATGGCAAGGGCGGCAGGTATGCATTTGGTTATTGCCACACAGAGGCCTTCAGTTAACGTAATCACCGGTGTGATAAAAGCTAATATCCCTTCCAGAATTTCATTTGCTGTTTCCTCGCAAATTGACTCCAGAACCATATTGGATATGGCAGGAGCAGAAAAACTCCTGGGCAGGGGAGATATGCTGTTTTATCCTCTAGGTCAGCCAAAACCGCTTAGGGTGCAGGGAAGCTTTATTTCCGATAAGGAAGTAGAGAGAATTGTCACACATATCAAGTCGCTGCAGCATGCAGAGTACGATGAGGAAATACTACAAAAAATAGATAACCAGACAACTGAAACCTCTAAGCCGGATTCAAGTGGAGATGATGAATTACTTCCACAAGCTATCATGATGGTTTTGGAATTAGGACAGGCTTCGGCTTCGTTGATACAAAGAAAATTTAAAGTCGGATATTCAAGAGCTGCGAGAATTTTGGACCAAATGGAGGCATGGGGAGTTGTTAGTGCATCGGATGGTAGCGGCAAACCCAGGCAAATATTGATAACCAGGCAGGAGTGGGTTGAACTGAATGCATAAGGTGTAAGAGTTGCGTAAATAAATACGTCCTGCATCAAAAAAACTTAACCAGCTGTGAGCTAGCCGAAATGGCTGCGGCACAGCTGGTTTTTATTTGATTTTTCCGTAATAATCCGTTTCAATTATTTTTGCGGAGTATTTAAATTTATCAGAAACAACTCTGTTAACAGCTTTTATATAATTGCTGTCTGCTTTTGAACCGTTAGTATATTCAATGGAGTTAGATGCTGTATTAAACCTGGCTTTATCGGTTATCCAGCTTCTGTTTGAAAATATCACCAGAGGGTCGGCATCAGATAATATATCGGTGCCCATCAGAAGCCGTGAGTCATAATCAAGTCCGAACAAATTTGATAGAGTGGGTATAATATCTAGGCTCGAGCACGGCTTATCGATAATAACAGTATCCATCCCTTTTTTCCAGAGAATAAATGTGCTTTTGTACAATTCAAAATTATCTTCAACTTTATGGCCTGAAAGCTCATCTATATTTTCTTTCGGCAGACCATATGGATAGTGGTCTGCACTAATGGCAATTACTGTCTTATCCGCGATACCGGTAGCCTCAAGCTTCTCAACAAGAGATTTCATGGCAAATTCAAGCTCCATATTGCATGCTATATATGCTTTGGCTGTATCAGAGTAGGGAAGATCCTCAACGTGGGATTTATTTTTTCTTGCAATGTAGTTACCGCCGAAGCTGTAATTCAAGTGGCCGCTGACAGTCATGTAGTACGTGTGAAATGGTTTGTCGCCAATATATTCACCAGCTGTAACATCTATCATTTCAAGATCGGATTCGGGCCAGGTCTTTTTTATATTCAGTCCATTGCCTACTCCTTTGTAATCATAACCCATGTTTGGATGTGAAATATGCCTGTCATAATACTTATATGAATGGTTATGATAAGCTTTCAAAGTATAACCCAGATCCTTGAATTGGTTGCCCATTACAAATGGCATGTAGTTTTTACCGGTACGGCTGAAACTCCAAATACCGGGTTTGGGTATGAGCCCGGTACAGGCAACAAATTCTCCATCAGAGGTACTTACTCTCCAAACTGGATTGTAGAAGTTATTAAAAACAAAGCTCTCAGTTGACATTTTATATAAGGTTGGAGTCAGTTCACGACTAATGGCATAGGGTGAGAAGCCTTCAGCAGTCAAAAGAATCAGATTGTATCCCTTGAAGACTCCGGTATACTTGTTCTTTTTTGTAGGCTCAACAGTAGAAAAATATTTATGCATGTCAAGTAAAGTTTTGTTCTTCTCTTTTGAAATAATGGAATTGAAATCTATATCCAAAATATTGGCCTCATAGTTTGGTTCGGGGGTTGGAGCAATGCCTGTGGGAGCAACTTCAATACTTGGCATAGGCGTTTCGTCAATCTTGTATACAATATTTGTAACAGAGACTTCATCATCCATATCAGTCGATACAGGACTATTATCGCTGGAGTCTGATCCAAAGACAAGTTTTTTTATGTCAAGCCTCATTGTCGTCATAAGGCCCAATTTCTTTATGGATAGCTCAGGAACGTAAGATTTATAATACAACGTATACTGGGAAAAGGAGCTTTCCTTAGTAAAGTTGATACATATTATGGAATATGCGTGACTAAGTACAAAAAATAACAATATAAAGCAAAAAGCTTTTAGCCTTAATCTTATAATGGAAGCCTTCCTGATAACAAAGGGCAAAATCAGGAGAGGAACAAAAAGCAGTATGACTGCAACAATGTTTTTTAAAACAGCAGTTACAATAATGTCCCTAAACTGAAGTACATCGCCTGTCCCCGTAAGCGAGTAAAATGACATGGGAGTTTTAAATACATCATAGTATATAAGTTGAATACCGTAGGCAATAATGAGCAGAGATAATAGTGATGCAGTTACTATTTTGTTTATTTTGGAAGGTAATATGCTTGAAAGTATAAATAGAACACTGCCTGCAGATAGAGAAAATAGGGCTGCAAAGGCAAAGTCCCAACTTAAGGCTTTGAACGTCCAAAGGCTGAAAATAAGCTCGAGATAAGTTATTGATATTATGTAAAATGCCAAAACCCAATATTTGCTTAAGGGAGCAAGAGCAGCTTTAAGCTTGTTAATAATAGTTGATCTCATTAATAGTTACCTCCAGCATACAGGAATGAAGGCTAATACAACTATTATAACGCTTTTTCATGCAAATATCGACAAAAATATTTATAATATCATAGACATTAAAAAAGGCTTTAGAATTTGATGTTCTAAAGCCTTGAAGGACTATATCCAATATTAATGATTGAGCACGATTAGCGTTGCTAATTTCCTTTAGCTTACTGATTTGTTGAAACTGGCGGCTATAATAATTACATCGGCAATATTTATAGCCTTATCGCCATTTAAATCGTATTCTGCTTTATAGTTTGCGTCTCCAGGAACACTATTGAATGCTTTAGCCAAAAGTATAACATCAGCCATATTTACTACCTTGTCACCATTCAGATCAGGTCCGGGCTTAACATTTGAAGGGGATGGTGTAGGTGTATTTGTGTTTGAAGGAGATGGACTCGTGGGCGTTGTAACTACAGGTTTTGTCCCATCTGGCTCAGTACCGCCTACAAGAACGCCCGCATCATAAACACAGATATTATCTGTCTTTACAGGCTTTCCTGTCCAATTGTCCTTTTCGATGCTTAAACCTTGATGACTCCAGTCATCTGCAGGATTCCAATAGTTTTGCCAAGCGTATGTTCCCAATGCAAACTGGTATTTTTTGTTGGAATTGGCAACCACAAAATTCGGCCATTTTATTTCAACATAGTAAATCTTGTCCTTATAAAGATGAGGTCCTGAAAGCTCGGCTGCATAATCCGTTTCTGCTGCTGTCTGGTCATATAGCTGCCTCATTTCAATCTTATTAGGATCAAGAGATGTCATTCCTGTAGAATCAAAATAGTATCTTACAGAAATATTTTTTGATGTCTTTTTAACATCGGAACATACATATAAAGTTATTTCAGTAGCCTTTGGTCCGTCAGCCTGTGCTATATCAACACCAAATGCTTCTACCCAGTATGAATTACCACCGCCGTTGTTTCCAGGATCTATTATAACTTTTGGCGGGAAATCCGGAGTAACTTTCATTGAAGAATCCCCGAAGTATCTGTAAAGACCTGCACATGCTCCAACGAATGCGGCATTGTAATCTATTGTAACTTCATTGTAAATATAGTCTGCTGTAACATCGATATGTTGGTCACTGGCACCTGGTCCACCAACTAAAGCACCATAAAGTACATATTTGTGGGGAGCAGTATCTTCACATTTGGACAAACCGGATGCTGCTCTATGATGTGGGAATTTAGCTGCAATGTCGTTGTATCCTACTATATAGCAGCGATTAATCGGATTTTTTCCCATTAAATATTGCATCTGAGATTTTGCCCATTCCCCATATTTTGATGCTTTATCACCATGGTGCTTGTCGTAAACGAGGGCTACAAATTGAGTAGCTGTATTGTATCTCGCAGAACCCCATTGGTTAAGGAATGAGTATCCCCCAGGTGTTATTTTGGGAACTGTGCCGTTCATCCAATTATCTACTAATTTTGCTATCTGACTCCAGAAATCTATTGTTTCATAAGGACTTTTATTAGCAGCTTTTCTGTATTTGTCTTCAAATACCTGTCCGTCTTTATCATATAAATCGTTAATTTCAGCTAAAACACATGCTGTACCTGCCCATACATCATTCCAGCAATGTGTCCAGCAAGAAGGTGCATAATAATCATAATATTTCCATACTTCATCTAAATAGTGATCATCCTTTGTCGCCAAATAAAGCCATGAAGCAGCCCAGCAGTAATCATCCTGCCATTTGGATGAAGCATAATATCCCTTAGGACCATCATCGTTGCATTTTCTTTTTGCAGGATCGATTCTCTCGGCAAACTGAAATAATGCTTTTGCATATTTTAGGTTCTTATCTGCATAAGTAGGGTCTTCATCTTTGAAATTCAGATAGTTAATTGCAAGTGAAGCCGCAGCGGCTGTTACACAATCTGTCGATGGCAGCTCATCAGTAGCAAACCAACCCCTTCTGAACATTTCATCTACTTCAGGTGCATTCCAATAAGCGTGGTCAATATCGCCATCGCCTACTTGGTAACAAAAAGCTATGGCTTTGCCTGAGTCATCCAAATATGTACTCTTCATAAAATAATCATTAAAATACCTTAATATTGTTTTAGTATGAGCATCTTGTCCAGTGGCTTCATACTGATCTCTGAATTCGTAAAAGCCCCACCCCACAGTAGATCCTGAATACGCTTCAGGCATACCAAACTTCACGTGGTCACCTGCGTCGTGAAAGCCTCCCGAAACATCAAGCTTTCCATTACCATCCGGATCGAGAATGCTTTTATTCGCACTTATGAAACTTGCCGACATATTGGTGTTTTTAGTATCAAGCGGAAGTTCGGTATCATAAACATGGCAATCACTTCTCCAATTGTATAGGTTGTTTTCATCAACACCGGCACCACACATGTTTGCGTCATAAAAAAATTGAGAATACTGCAATGCTTTTGCATAGTTAAACTCTACATCAGCAGCATTAACATTGATAGGAGTAACTGTTGTAGCAAGTATAACAGCACTCAGAATAAAAGAACCTGCTTTTTTTGAAAAATATTTTATATTTTTCATCGTATCCCTTCCTTTCAAAAAATTAAATAAATTGACATTATTAAATTGAGCTTCTAACACCTCCATAACTTTGATTTGCTTGCTTTTTCCGTTATTGGTAAAACATGCAATGCTCGTTTTATATCTAATTAAATTATATCAGATTTTTACACTATTCTCATATGATAAGTGTTAAAAAATATACTTTTAGGCATTTTGATGTCTAGGAAATTGTGGTGCATGTTAACATATTCATAAACTTTACTATTATAGCTGCAAATTCTGCTCTTGTAGCTGTATTATCCGGCCTAAAGCTTTTATCATCATATCCTTTTATCAATTGAAGATGGGCAGCTTTTGTAACATAAAAAGCTGCCCATCTTTCTATTTTATCATTGTCTTTAAATGAAATGCCTTTAAATTGTAAATCATTATCACCCAAAGCTTTTACAATTATAACGGATAATTCCTGCCTGGTCATGTTTTTTTCCGCTCTGAATGTATTATCTTCATAGCCTTTCAATATTCCGGCTTTGCATGCCGCCATTATAGAATCCTCAGCCCAATCTGGAATTTTATCGGCAAACTTTTTATTGTATTTGCCGGATTCAAGCCCTAATATCTTTGCTATTACTACAGCTGCAGAAGCCCTGTCTATACCGCCCTCAGGCTTGAACGTTAAATCGGGATAGCCTTTTAGTACGCCCTTTTTCATCAAATCCTTTATGTAATTTTCCGCCCAATGTCCCTTTATGTCTTTAAGACTTGCCGCAAAAACAGCAGTGATATTCATATCTTCAGTCGGGTCAAAAGTTAGTGTGTCTAAGGTTTTATCGATACTGGCAATACCTTTACCTTCCCAACGTACAAATTCATATCCGTTTTGGGGAATTGCCTTTAACGTTACCGGGACGCCTTTGAAGTATGTTCCAGTCCACGAATCTGGGGTTGCAACACCAGGTGTCGTTGCTTTTATATCAATGGAATTTATCTTGATAAATCCCTTGCTGTTGCCAGAAGTCAGGCTGATTTTTGATGTTCCGGTAACGCCATTGCCGGAAAATTTATCTACTATAAATTTTCGCATATAGTTCGGTCTGTCTTTTGCGAATTTTTTTAATTGTTCTACATTTGAATTCCAATCTGAAATTCCCTGCCATCGATCTATGTGTTCAGGCATAGCTTTTTCTATTTCAGTTTTCATTTCATCAATTTTCCGATTTACCCTTGCAGAATCAAAGGAGGTATTAATGACATCGGCAAAACGGTTTATAAATTGGTTTCTGAATTCGGAATTCTGAAGCAATGTCTTAAACAAGAATACTGCCCAATCAAAGTTTCTTCCCCTTCTAACACCCTTTTCATTTTCTTCTTGAGGATTTGGGACAGGTTGGACTTGTGTTGGTTGAACTACTACTGGCTGCGTTCCACTTGCCGGAGCAACTGATGGCACCACTGGTGTAGGTGCAGCAGTTGGTTGTACTGCCGGTATAGTTGGCTCAGCAGCATATCTTAATGTATCGTGTGATGAATCCCTTATCAATCCGAAACCGAATTCCGTATCCTTCAGAGCCCATCTCCATCTTCCGTCCTGTCCTGCTGGGGCATCAGGATGGTACCTTCCATCATCTGTTTTGTATTTCCATGCAATTACATTGTTTCCCGGCCAATCTGAATTGGCGAAGTAGATCTGTGACAATTGGTAATCAATAAAGTTATCAACATCCATCTTTGTTTTTATATTTTCATAAACTTTATTGTCTGTTATGGGGTTTGCTTTTAAGTACTCTATAATATCGTTTAAATAAGTATTTTTGTCTTCTTCGTTTCCTTCATTAATTTCAATTGTTTCCTTTGAACTTAGCTTCCATGAAAGTATGGCTAACTTATCTTTATCAAGATTATAATGAGATGCAAAATAGTATTTGTCAAAACGCTCACGGATATTGTGTATTCCCCAGAATTCACCGTTTAAGAACATCACTGACGGCCGATAAGCCTGAGTGCTTATATTAAGGTGGGAAACAAGACTCTGCATCAATCCGTCTCTGAACATTGTGCTGCTCCAGTCATTTCCAGAATTTCTGAGCAATAAACGCTTAAAGTTTTTTATCTTGTTTCCTGCGGCATCTTCCAATCCAGAAAAAATATTATATTGGAAAGTATTCTTATCGTCATAGTCTCCACTTGCGTATATCCTCAGCGACTTTTGAGGGTATCTGCTTGAAGATTGACCATGTAACTTTGCACCAGCATATTGGGAAAACCATAAGCTTCCATCTGTGTCGTAGGCCTCAATATGAATAGGTACTGGAGAGCTGTCTGATGTTTCTGGAGATTGTGAATTATTAGTTAGGTATATTCCTTTTTTGTTATCAAAAAAATTGGGTTTGTCTGTAACAATTGATATAATGGGAAGTTTATATCTATTAAAAATATCTGAATCTATAAAATATGAATTGCAAACAATTTTACTTTTTACTCCCTCGGCATTAACGGTAACAGCCTTTATTGTCCACCCCTTAAATACTTCACCATTTGGTGGTTTCCATTTGCTGGATGTTGATATAAGAGAAAGTTCATTGGGATTTCCCGCTCTGCTCATTATGGGAATGCTTTCTGTGTACTTTATGGTTCCTACAGCCCCAGGTATTGGATCTGATCCGTCAAGAGTATAATAAACCGCCTGGCTTGTACTTAGAGCATGGTTTGCGTCTTTTAGCGAATCAGCTGTGCTTAAGGCAAGATAAAAAGGCTCCCTGTAAAGCCCACCTTCTCTTGAAAAAACAGGTGGCTTGATAAGTAAAATGCTATATTTATCAGCTTTAGATAATGCTTTTGCATATCCGACAGGGAAAATTGTTGATGTAATAACCAATGATAATAAAATGCATAGTAACTTTCTCAATACCTACTCACCCTTTCAGGACAAACTTGCTTGGGAGCTAAATGTCGTGGGAGATTATGATGTATGATACACCATAATTTCTCACGACAGCGATCTATAATCCTTTATTACCAGTAACCGTAATACTCATACCAATCATACGGAGCTGGAGTGGGTGTTGAGGTAGTGGGTGTTCCTGTTGCCCCATCAGGAGTTACGGTAATTGTTCCATTTACGCTATAGTTCAGGAGCTGATTTGCATCCCAATCGGTTACCAATGTGCCGTTAATTGCTCCAGGCATGGTTTGGCAGTTTTCTAAGCCTATTTGCGTAGCTTGGTTTTTGAGAATTCTAAAATATATAACACCTATGGAACCTGAAGATTCAGAAACTTCAGAGTCTTTATATGAATTAACTGCCAGATAAGTTCTTCCAAAATTTAGAATGCCCTTTTGCAGGTCATGTAATGCAAAATCCACCGGTATATAGTTTTTAGTTAACAGGCTTCCTGTTTCAACCGGGGATTGAGAATCATACTCCGATCTATCGGAGTATACAGGCTTAAGAACTTGAGGATCATATGCAAGATTTGCCTGGTATCCTGAAAAATTAGCAATGTTCTTTATGTAAAGAGTTACTTTAAGCATATCGGACGATACCTTGCTGGAGTCAATGTATAATCCATCAGCTTCAACGGTTGGAACCGGAGTAAAAGTTGGCGTGGGCACGGGTGTGAATGTCGGAGTTGCTATTGGTGTTATATTCGGCGTAGCATAAGAGGTACTAGTAGGTGATGGAATTATTGGGGACTGAACCGGAAATATTTTGATCATACCCAAAAGGTGCTGACGCATATAGGCATAATCATCAGAATCGTATTGTCCATTGCCATCAACATCTGTAGTTGCCGGGACCTTATCTTTACTTATCATACCCAGCATGAACTGCCTGAACAATGCATAATCATCAGAATCAAAGTCCAAATCGTTGTCAAAATCACCGTAAACTAATGCTTGTGAGCCAGGTAACGCGAATGCCGATAATAAAACAGCATTGATAAGAATAAAACTGATTACCAGTAAGGCAATTGCCTTTTTTCCTTTCATTGTAAAACCTCCTAATAGTAGTGTCTTTTGATACCATAAAAACTGGAACAAATCCTTGTTAGGTTATTCCAGTTCTTAGGGTATTTTTTATGATTGTATTAGAATGAGAACAAACATAATATTGTATTCTTAATGGTTTAGCAGCTATGTTTTATTACCATTAATAGTTGTCAAAATCATACCAATCAGGATCATACCAGTCTGGCTCCGGAGTAGGAGTAGGGGTAGGAGTTGCAGGTGCCTTAGTAGGAGTAGCTGGTGCTGTAGTAGGTGTTGGAGTTGTTAAATCATACCAATCATCTGTTGGAGTAGGAGTTGGTGTTGCAGATACCGCAGTAGGACTAAGTGTTGAAGTTACAGGTGCAACAGTAGGAGTAGGTGTTGGTGTTGAGGTAGCTGCCGGTACTGAAGAATTAGTAGTAGTTGTTGTTGTAGAAGTCGAAGGGGTAGAAGTTACAGGTGCTGCAGGCACTGGAGTTGTTGGAGCAGCAGTTACTGCAGGTGTAGTTGTTGCTATAGCAGTAGCTACAGTAGTAGATGTTGCAGGTGCAGTAGTTGGAGTTGCTGCAGCCATATCTACCTCAGCCTGTCTGAGTTTTTCATTCCAGTCAACCTTAACGCCTAAAGCATCACCCAATACCCTCAAAGGTAAAAATGTTCTTCCTTCAACTACTATTGGTGGATTTTTGGAATTAAATACTTCTCCACGCACCATAACTTTAAATGTTGCTTTGGTTGCCTTCCAGCTAGCCTTTTTCCAGATGGCTTTTTCAGATTCTGATAGCTCTGTCTGGGTATTTGTTGTATCATTTTTTGACTTTTCAGACATTCCCACTTCAGCCTGATTTAACTTTGCATTCCATTCAACAGAAACTCCTAATACCTCTCCCATTGCTCTTAAAGGCAAAAATGTACTTCCTTCAACAACAATTGCAGGGGTGGCAGAAGAGTAAACTTCTCCACGTACCATCACTTTAAATGTTGCTTTTTCTGCTTTCCAGGTTGTTGGACCTGAATAAGCCAACATGGCAGTGGACAATACACATAAAATAACAAAAATACTTAACAACCTTTTCATAATTAAATACACTCCTTTTAAAATTTGTAGTAAATTTTACTTATTAGATTTACGGCTCTTAATGAAGGTTATAAAAGCCGGTAAAGTTGTTACGACCACAATACCGACAATTACGAAAGTAAAATTGTTCTTAACAGCCGGTATACTACCAAAGAAATATCCCAAAAGCATGAACGATACTATCCAGGTAATTCCTCCAATGACGTTGTATGCAGAAAAACGGGCAAAACTCATTTTACCTATACCTGCTACGAAAGGTGCAAACGTGCGAATAATAGGGAAGAACCTTGATAATATGATTGCCTTACCGCCATGTTTATTAAAGAAGGTGTGAGTTTTATCTATGTGTTCCTTCCTTACAAGACGGATTTTTTTAAATTCAAGGATCCTGTTTCCGACAAATTTTCCGATAAAGTAGTTGGTTGTATTCCCCAATACAGCAGCGGTTAATAAAAGTATAAATGCCAGTTTCATGTTCACACTGCCGTAAAGTGCACCCAATGCAAAAAGGAATGAATCCCCCGGCAGGAATGGTGTAACCACCAATCCTGTCTCACAAAATATAATTAGAAATAGAATCATATAGGCCCAAGCACCATAATTCTGAAAAATCTCTGCAAGATGCTTATCAATGTGCAGAGCAAAATCAATTAACTGTGTTACTATTTCCATTAAATACTATCCCCTTTTTATGGCTATGGAGTCTTTGACCTCTATTATTTTGTGATATATAATATATCACTTATGTTGCGTTCGCCGCCAAGAGACGGTTTATTTATTACATTACCATTAAAGTACATATTTGATGATCCGCCTCCGTCAAGATTAAATGCTTCTTTGCAACCTAAGTCATAGAACATTTTTGCAAACTCATCCAATGTGGCACCTTTACTATATCCAGGGTTCCTTCCATCTACTACTATGAAGACAAAGTGATTTGGTTCTATCATTCCGATTCCGGTTCGGGGATTCGGACCTTCTATTGGTCTTCTTGCTGCCGGGCTGGAACTGTTGATATCAATTACTACATTTACAAAAGGAGACTGCAGATTTCCAGACTTCACAAGTGCAGGACCAAACGAAATGGCTTGATACACCCCATTTGCCAAAAGATTCGCTGATGAATTGCTGGTTTCGGTATATGATTCCATAGTACCGTTATTATAGATAGCTAAACCTGTGCGGAACGGAACATCTCTGTACAACACTCCGTTTCTAATTTCAATGCCATCTGTCCTAAACCCATAGTACGAGCCGTTAATGGCAAAAAGTGCATTGTTTTGTTCAGCCATATTTGATGTTGTATCAGTAATATTCCTTCCGAATGTGTTTTTGGCAAATGCAGATTTTATATCGGATCCTTTGCTTACTTTTATATCAGCAACGTAATATGTAATCAAGTCTTGCCCGGTACCTTGTTCATACTTTTTAATATGTATGCTTTTATCGGGGCCTACATAGTTCATGTCGTCAAGCATAATGCTTGGTACAGGCGTATTTGTTGGTGTAGGTGTGGGAGTACTTGTAGGAGTATTAGTAGGTGTACTGGTTGGAGTAGGTGTAGGGGTATTAGTAGGAGTATTAGTAGGAGTATTAGTAGGAGTAGGTGTAGGGGTATTAGTAGGAGTATTGGTAGGGGTATTAGTAGGGGTATTAGTAGGGGTATTAGTAGGTGTATTGGTAGGTTTGGGAGTATTTGTATATGTTGGTCTTGGTGTTGAGACCTGTACAACCTTATAAGTGATATCATTAGGATAGTCTAAACTTGTTTTATTAAAGTTTTTAGCCACTCCGACTACGTCAAGCATATTTACAGAGTTATCGCTGTTTATGTCACAAAGCTGATTATAATTTGTATCTGACTTAGTTGTATTATAAGCCCTAGCAAGTTGGGCTATATCTTGCATGTTAATGGAAAGGTCCCCATTAAAGTCTCCTGCCCAAATATCAATGGGTAAATTTCCAGCCGATAAAACAATACTATTGGTAACCGGTATGTTGGATATCTCCCTTGTCAAATATCCCGGCTTGGATATTGTAAAAGTATAGGCCGCAGCACTGCTCATCACATCCTTTATCTCAAAGTATCCTTTTGAATCAGTCAGGCCTGGAAATTCGTATCCGTCAGTAGCAACGGTAAAACCGGAAAGCATGGTAGATGCTGAACCTGTCTGATTTGCATGAGCAGGCTTAATATAACCTGATACGGTATTACCACCTTCCGCACTAACCTGTTGGCACATAATACCAATTAACATGGTAAGGATAACGACCAAAACCGGTGCTACCTTTTTTACTCTTCTGTTTGACATTTGTACGCTCCCCCTCATTAAAAATTCTCATTTATATATTTTCTTATATAACTTTTAATCCATAAAAAGTGGTTAATCCAGATTATGATGGTGTCAGTGTTATATCGTTATCCTTTTTAAAGACAAAAAGCTTTTGTATAGTATAACTCATGGTAAAAAGAGTGAGTTCCGTCAGCACCTTTGCCAGGACAAGGGGCATATGGATTATTTCTATGAAAAATTTCATCATGCAATAATTCAAAAGCATGATTACAAGTGCCAATCCGAAATACTTAGGTGCAGACTGCTTATCGGATGTATTTTTTGCATCGAAAACAAAAATTTTATTTACTGAATAGTTAAAAGTTGCACTTATTATTCTTGCCGGTACAACGCTAAAGAACAGAGTGTCGGTAATTGACCTAAATATTACTAACAAAACAAAGTCAATTAAAAACGATAAAATAGATGAGCTGCAAAACTTCAATATCGGTAAAAGAACACTGATAGAATCATGGATTGGTCTAAAATGCGTCCCCTTGTTATTATTGTCATAAATTGTGGCAATGGGAACTTGTTTGATGGATATGCCTGATTTTCTTGATTTAAGCAATAAATTCTGCTCATACTCAAACCTTTCGCCATTTACCGAGCACAACCAAGGCAATAATTCACAAGGGTAACCCCTGAGTCCTGTCTGCGTATCATTGAGCACTATGCCGGTAGCCATCTTAAAAGTAAAAGCAGAAACACTATTCCCAAAACGACTCTTAAATGGCACGTCGCCTTCAAATTGCCTTACACCCAAAACCATTTCAGGCGTGTCGTTATCAATGGAATTAGCCAAATTAATAATGTCGTCCACATGATGCTGTCCGTCCGAATCGGCACATACAACCTTATCAGCTTCACAATTTGAGTGAATATAGCTAAAACCTGTTTTAAGTGCAGCACCCTTTCCTTTGTTTAGTGGATGATGCAGTACTACGCATCCATTTTCTTCAGCTTTATCAAAAAGCTGTCTATAGCTGTCGCCGCTGCCGTCATCTACAATTAAAATCTTACAATCCGTTTTTTCTTTCAGCTCCAAAACAAGTTTCAACATTTTCTCTGTAGGCTCATATGCCGGGATTAAAACAATCATTGTCTTCACCTCCATACAAATTTGATAATGATAATTATTTATTATTTAATATAAATAATGTCGCTTGTACCGCGTTCTTTTTCTTTGCCTCCCGGCTTGTTGACGCGATTACCCATGAAATACATTGTTGCGGAATAACCTCCGTCTAAATTGTAGGCAGTTTTGCAGCCCAGGCCCAGAAACACATTAGCGAACTCTTCCAGTTCCATGCCCTTTGAGTAGCCTTTGCTCCTGCCGTCTACAACTACAAATACAAAATGGTTTTTATCAATCATACCGATTCCGGCTCTGGGATGAACTCCCTGTATAGGATGGTTGCCAAAGTTTGTATCAACCTCATAATTAGCAATATCTGTACCCATTTTACCGTCAGCCACTAAGGCAGGTCCGAAAGATATGGTATGCCAGACACCGCTTTTAAGTAGCTCTTCGCCTGTAGTTTGTTTTTCGTTATAAATCTTCATGCTTCCGTCTCTGTAAAAGGCAAGGCCTGTTCTTGCAGGTTCATTCCTGAAGAGCATACCGTTTCTAATCTCAATACCGTCTTTTCTAAACCCATAATAGTCACCGTTTATAGCAAGAATCGCATCATTTTCTTTTGCAATAACAGAAGTATATTCGATTATATTTCTGCCAAATTTATTCTTGGCGAAAGCTGACTTCATTTGGGTAATGTCAGTAAGCTTTATATCAGCCACATAATACGTCACTATGTCGTCATCCTTACCTGTGACTGCTTTTTTGATATCGATAGTCTTGCTGTCGCTTTTGTAGCTTGTATCGGTTGCAGTATATTTTTCAGGCCCGGCAGCCTGTTGGGTTTCAGGTTTCTTGCCTGGATTGTCTCCTTTTGGAGTTGCTTTGATGATACCGCTTGGAGTCGCTTTAACAGCACTACTCGGAGTTGTTTTAAGAGTTACACTTGGAGTTGCCTTAAGATTTCCGCTTGCTGTTGCTTGAAGAGTGCTGCTTGGAGTTATCAGGATAGTACCGCTCGGAGTTACTTGAAGCTCTCCACTCGGAGTTGCCTGGAAATCTCCACTTGGAGACACTGTAAAATCTCCATTTGCAACAGGTACTTTCATCTCGCTTAAATCTATTTCAACATGTTCAATTAAATACCTGTCTGCTGCCCAATAGGCGATTATTCCGATGATAAGTAAAAATACTCCTACAGATGAAATAATTATTTTAGCCTTTTTTGATAACTTTTTTTTCATTTTTGATTATCCTCCTAAAATGTTGCAATGAACTAAAATAAACATTTGGATGGCTTTATACGTATATTGCATCAACCTCCCTATTGTCCAATTTAACTCCCGTGAAAACATGCGGGAACTGACTTAAAGTTTATTTACTAAGTCTCTGCTTTTGAGCAAGCAAAAACTTATATTCACATAAAAAATTCTTTGAACATATCCATAGTAAAAATCAATTATAAATTAAAGATCGCGTTATATTTATACATAGCTAAATTGGTTTTTAAGTCTTAGAATTCAAGAATATGTAAAAAATATACCAACTCTGAATTTGAGAATGTAAAATGATCATTGTAAAACATAAAGCTAATGTTTTGAACGTATTTTTTTGTAAGTATAAAACCATAAAAAAGAGCTTGGCCAGGATGTAAATTTCAGACACCTGAACAAGCTCAACAGGAAAATTTTCAAATGAACAAAATGATTTTAATATATCCTTTTGCCCAGCTCGGTATATCCTTATCGCCTTTAAATTTGGTGCTGCCTTCTGATGGATTGGGTTTTAAAGCTTTTGCAATAATTATGGACAATTCTGCCCTGGTTATATTATTGTCACGTTTAAAGGTTCCGTCCTGATATCCGTAAATAATATTGTTTTTAATTAATTCAATGATCTGATCTTGAGCCCAATGCTTCTGTTAAGAAAACATATACTATCTGACGTACTATTTGCTAAAACAATGTCTGGTATTTTATCTCCATCAAAGTCTCCTGCTACAGCTTCAGTGAGTTTGGTTCCAGTAGCAAAGGTTTAAATACTATGAACCAAATCACTAGGGTGTAAGCCTGTAAGATAATTTATTGCTGGATAAACAGAACTTCTGCATATGCAGGATTGGGAAAATTGATGGACATAAGCACAATACAAAGTACCATGCAAAATATTTGTCTTCTCATAAAATCTCCACTTACAATAAAAAAATATTTTGTATGCATATTTTATACACATAAAGATAATATCAAAAGGCTCTCCAATGGTGCAACATGTTAAGCTAACATCTTCTTTATTTTACCTGTAAGTAACCATTTGTGAAGGAAAAATAAATTGCCAATGCATATCAAAAACCAGTTTTTTGAATTGAACAGGTGGTCCCTAACAAACTTTATATCCTCTAAAGTTATATTATTTACCCTGCTTACCCACTCTTGCAAATCATCTGCAAAATTCTTATCAAGAATTAACTCTCTTTCATTGTACCAGTATGCGGCATATGCGTTATTCTCCATCATTAAAAACCGCTTTTTGATAAATCTCATTTTTTCCTGATGTAAAAATTCTTCTGAATAATGCTCGTTTCTGAGTTGAGCTGAAATTTCTATTAGAGATTTAAGAATTTTGTGTAGTTTATTAGGGCGAAGGGAGATTATAATATCCATCATCCCGAAATTGTGGGATAATGTTAATGTATTTGATAGACTATATATTAGTCCCTGCTTTTCCCTCAGGTGTTCAAACAATTTTGAGTGAGTACCATCGGAAAAAATATCAGCCATAAGCTCTAAGCATTCTAGCTTTTCCGTCATTAGTGAAAAGCAAGGAATACATAATAGTATGCCTCCATTGTAAGGGTTTTGATATGATTTTAATTTTGGTCCTTGTTCTTTTAAAAAATCTCTTTTGTGGATTTTGGGATTTACAGACGTATTCTTTAACATAGAAAATCTATCTTCTATTTCTTTTATTACTATGTCTTTATCAAAGCATCCAACAATTGAGATCACCATGTTATCTGTACAGTAATAATTGTTATAGAAATCAAACAAATCATCCAGTGTAATTTTCCTTATTGAGCTTTTTTTGCCTATAATATGATTTAAACTTTCTTTAACGCCCAACATTTCAAATTTTATATATTGAAAAGAGTTTTTGCCGTCTTCTCCTACATCATTCATTTCTGCTATAATAATTTCCTTTTCTATCTCTAATGCATCTGCATTTTTTTTAAAGTTACATAGAATTTTTGCTAAAACATCTATGGATTGAATAGCATCTTCCTTATGAACATTAATTTCAAAAACAGTATTATCAATACCTGTGAAAGCATTTATTGAACCGCCGTATTTTTCTATATTCTTGAAATGGTAGTTGCTGTCTTCTTCATCCTGTTCCCGAAAGAGATAATGCTCAAGAACATGTGCCATCCCTTCCTTCCCTTTCGGATCATTTAATGCTCCGGCACCTACCATGCAGCAAATAGAAACTGATTGACTGGAATCTCTCTGGTCTAGCAATAATCTTAACCCATTACCAAGAGTAATTTTTTGTCTTTTAAACATAAATCACCTCAACAAAACTTTACTTACATACTAGTTTACTAGTTTATTTAAATTGTATCATTTAATAAAACAAAAGGCTATTGGAGGATGTCCAATAGCCCTAGGTCATAGAAAATTTCTATTATATATTTAACTTTACTATTATGAATTATATTTAGAAGTGTAAGATAGAGAATCTAAATTAACGTATATGTGCTGGAAACGCAGGTGAAACAACATAGACAGTTGAAACCGATTTATTATCCAAGCCGGTTAAGTTAAAGGAGTCAACTGTAGCTCTTGTTTGTGCATATGGGTAATTCACGAAAGAATAAACAGCATTATATGTACTGTCATATCCCGATGGTGTAATTGTAAATGTTTTGCTTCCTTGAATTATTTTAGGCGATACGGTAGTGGTTCCACTTGAAGTTTTATATGTAAATGTTGGAATCTGATATCCTGTAGCTACAGTAGATTTGGTGGAAATGTATGACATTGTCTGATAATCATCGGATTTCCCAACTGGTTTTACGTATGAAAAAACAGCACGAGTTACAGAAGACCATGAGTAAACACAATCTCCACCGTCGATTTCAGTTGTTCTGCCTACAGATGAAATTGTTCCTACAACAGCATCGTAGAAAGTCATGGCTGTTCCAACCACAGGAATATTTCCTCCAATTTCGCTTGCAGTTACTTTTATCAGGTTCATTAGTCCAGCTTGCCATTTGTAACTTGTGCTAATAGCTCTTGAACCGTTATTCTTTAAATTTGAGTCTTTGGTATTTGCATCTGCAATTAATCTTTGTACCTCATAGCTTTTTCCGTTATAGCTGTATGTGGTTCTATAAGAAGACCAGGTTACATTTGTAGAGGGGGGAACATCAACATTAGGAGTGATTATACTTTCTCCGGTTTTTGATTTTTTCTTGCTAAACTTTTTTAAAACATCCTTTGTTGAAAGTTTTTCAACACCAAGGCTCTCTAAATCTTTCTCAATCTTTTGGATTTTTTTGCTGTCAACCTTCTTTTCCAATAATAGCTTATCTTTGGCATCAAATAATTTTTCAATTTGATTATATCTTTCTACGTCAGTATTAGTTTTTGCTGCAAGTGCTCCTGCATTAAATGATAAGGCCAATCCAAATACCAACATCCAGCTTGCAATTTTTCTTCCTGTCTTATTTTTCATAATAAAATTCCTCCTATATTTTGATTATCTATGGGTATTTAACTTTAAGGCAAATGAAGTTTAAAGTATATGCATAATGCAAGGTTTGCAATTATTCAATCTATTAAGTTGTAATAAAGCTTGTCTGCTATAGGGCTTCCCAAACCGGTTACAAAGTCGTAGTGACTATCTGCATTGTTAAAAGCATCTAAACCGTTGGAACCGAAAGTAATATCTCTAAAGTATTTGGTATATTTTTTTCTATCAGCCAATTGATATAATTTTTCCTGCAGCTTTGATATCGGTTTTTTTCTATTTTGATTAACAAGGGCAATAAAAGCACCCCAAGCTTGGGTTCCGAAGCTTGTACCGCATGAAGTGGTCCATCCGGTTTTACTTGAGTAGATAGATATCCCTTTGCCCGGGTCAGCAAAAAATGATACATCTGGAACAGCTCTGTAATTGTATGATTTGATGCCATACTTTTTCTGATATTCGGGCTGGCCCACAAAGCTGCTTATCCCACCGCCGGAACCGGACCAAGCAATTTCATCTTCTATTAAATTTCCGCGGGCAGTCAATGAAAAAGTGGTTCCCCCCACAGCTAAAACATTTTTCGATACCGCAGGCCATTGTACATCGGCACCATTATTTCCTGCAGATGCAACATAAACCGTTTCCTGATCTTTGAAACATCTATCATATTTATACATATCAGAAAATTCGCTGCATCCCCAGCTCATGGTAACTATATGGGCACCTTGTTTAACTGAATGGTTTACGGCACTCGCAAGATCATCTTTCGACTCTGATTTTGCCACAACTAGCAATATGGTGGCATTAGGAGCAAGTGCATGTGTCCACTCTACATCCATGGAAGTCTCAAGGACCCAATTATCATCGGTTTTTGCAGGTTTTCCATCTGGATAAAAAACTTGCAGCTCACCTGACTTTAGATTGAATCTATCATTAAATACCCTAAGGTCCTTTTCTATAGTTGGGTTCCCATAAGCAACAATAATGCCAATTTTTTGTCCTTTACCTGTTGCACTGATTTTGTTTATTCCATACGCCTTTTTTATTTGAGACGGTTCATAGCCAGGTAAGTCATAACTGGACTTTTTCTTATCAAAAATATTAGTGCTTATAGATGGCTTTATTTTATCATTTCCATTAGTTTTAAAAGCTCTATTTATTCCTAAACAGGTAAAAGTCAGCAATAGGAATACTATACCGAGAATAATCGCTTTCTTATTCATTAAAAAACTTCTCCTTGAAACATACACTTTCTTTACAGCATCAAATATCAACTATTGCTTTAAAACTACTTTTGTATAGGTTTCACCTCCTGCATTTAATTGGTATGCTCTCGGAAACTCCGAGGGCTTTATTTATCTGACTTTTGAGAGTTAAATTTTCTTTTTCACCCCCACAAATCAGTTAAAATTTTATTAAAATTTCCAGCTATAATTTCCACAATTATACTAATGTGGTATTGTAC
>NZ_DATCTU010000073.1 GCF_036567765.1 Pseudobacteroides sp. | reverse complement strand
TAAACGAAGATCTTCCGTAGAGCGTTCATTTAAAAGAATCTTTGAGGACTATTGTGTTGAAAGCTATAATTCTCAGAGCAATCGCTTAAGATTTGCTCTTGCTACGTTTGCTGCAATCAACGTCCATTTGGATGCTTGGATTAAACATGAGAAGTTTAGCCTTTACAAATTCCTTGAGCAAGCGACTTAAGTAATTTTTTCAAAGCCCCGAAGAGGGCTTGTTTGCTATGCCCTTTTTTATTTGCTCTGTCGTAACAATATACTTTTTTCAAAGTTCAGTAAGGTTTTTGACGTACATTTAATGACACAAGCAGAAGCCTAATGGCTGGAACAAAATAATCATAAAGATTATGAGTTCAAATTTGTATTACTCTTATCTCCAATTAAAATTAGTGCAAGTGCAGTTCCATAGCCCACAATTCCAATACTAAACATTGCTATCCCAGTATCACCAAACAAATATGCTGCCAATATTCCTAATGTGATACCAGGTATCATGAATAGTCCACCACGTCTATAATTGCCTTTTTGATATTTCATGAGTTTCAATACAGACTTTTCCATAACATGCTTCTCCTAAAGTTACAAAAATAAACAAATATCCAATAATATTATAACCATATATAATTTAATTGTGAAACTATTTCTTTAAGTCGCTACAAGAAAAGTTTAATTTAGCACCTTATCGGTGCTTTTTTCTACTTCTTTTTGTTCTTGGTTGGTTTATGTGCCAGATTTTCCTCTGGACTCTTTCTTGGTGGCTCTCTGTATTCCGACTTGTCACGCATCATTTTATATATGATATTTGTAAGCTTTCTCATGATACATCTTAGAGCCTGCTTGGTGGTTTTTCCTTCGGATATCTTTTTATTGTAATAGTCAAAGAAATATTGATTTTTGGGGATTCCTTTTTTGTGTGGGTCGGTCAATAATGTGATGGAAATATTGAAGAGTGTCTGCCTTAGATTTTTATTGCCCATTTTGTTGCTGAAATGCTTGTCGGTTTGGCCTGATGAATAACGGATTGGCGAAATCCCTGCATAACAGGCCAGAGTGTCGGCATTGGGGAAACGGTTTATGTCCCCTATTTCTGCCACCAGTTCGGCAGCATTGATTGCACCAAGACCGTACATGGACTCCAGTTTATATCCGAACTGAGGCAAAACCTTTTTTATCTCTTCCTCAATACCGCTTATCAATTCCTGATTTGCTTTTAACTGTTTTACAGTGAGTGTAATAATGGAATCCTTTTCTTCCTGAAATGGTAAATCCTCATAGCCATCTTTATCAATATAATCCATGATTTCAACGGCTTTATTAATGGTGTAAAAGTGATGGCTTTTCTCCCACAAAAATTCTGTAAGGTTTTCAATCGTAGTATCTTTTATGGCTGATGGTGAAGGATACCTTTCCCAGAATGATAATGCTGCCTTACCGTCAAAGCCTGAAAAGAAACGGCGGTAATTGGTGTAATTATGCCCTAAATAAACATGCAATTGGTTTTTTGTTGCTGTACTGTGCTTTACCAGTAAGCGTCTTTTGCCCACCAGATCAGCAAGAATCCAATGGAGGTCGCTTGGCTGTGCATCATGCAAAGTATCAAATTTACTCAATAATGCTTTGGCAACACAAAAGGAATCAATGGAATCTGACTTCTGGTATGTTGCTGCACTTTTCCTTTCTGCATGTGTAAGAGACGGGTTTACATACTTTACCATGAATTTCTTTTCAATCAGGACTAAGCATTTATCATCATTGAAAATTTAACAGAATAAGATGAATTAATTTTAAAACATTCATTATCAAAAAAGAATTTTCCGAATATAATAAGGCATTGAATATTAATAATTTTAATATAATTTCATTAATATTTACCTATAAACAAATATTATTGTATATACGAAATTGGTTCACAAAACGAAAATCATACTATATATTATCTCAAACTAAATGAATGTTTTAGTTCTTATAATTACTTTCAAAAGTATAAAACTTAACATGGAATAATTCATATCTATTATATACAATAAACATGCTTTAGTCTACAAATTTTTACATTATACTTTATTTATGTTTATATTCCCTTTGTTTTCAACGACTATATTATATTAACATGAAACTCATAGTAATAAATATAAAAAAGCATACAGCTATTCAAAATATATTGGAATGGCATATAACGGAGACTATTCTTATAGAAGGCTTTTAAGAGTAATAGTAGATAATTTCCACTTTACATATGAACAGAAAGATATGCAATAGCCTTTGGGAAGCAGCTTTCCTTCTAGCCCAGTAGTATACTTAATGTTTGCATTATATAGCCTAGCTTTTCAAACAAAACAGGAGAGAAAAAGCCAAATTTTGTTCTAGTTCGCTTGTACTTGGAGTATTTCAATTGAACTGAACTATAATTTTGGATAAGTAGGGCTGGAATTTCTGCGTAGCCACATGATATTACTTACAGCCGGAGAAAGTATGCGATAAAAGTTTTATCGTATACTTTCTCCGGCCTGACTCTGCAAGGCCACTGCGAGGCAGCTTTTCAGTTGCTTAAAAAGCTGCTATATAGATTCTTAAGCACTGCTTCGCCAGCCTTTCTGAAGGTTTGGGGGATTGTTTTTCCCAAGACTTGTTTCCAAAGCAGCTTTGAAGTCGGCTGTATTACAGCTCATAATCTACTATGTTAATGAAAGCGGTCAAACGGCAAAGATCTTCGGTAAAGAGAGGTGTGTTTAGATAAATGGAAACCATAATAGACTTTATAAAATTAACATGGTATATATGGCTTTAGATTTTTCTTCTGAGCATATTTAAACTTTTCATGCCTAAAATTAAGGGATTTTTGTCTTGCTATATTTCTTTCAAAAGAAACATGCAAAGAGAAAACCCCGAAGCTGTATTGCTACAGTCGGGGCAAAATTAATCTGTATTATTCCTTTGAATCCCATACCTCAACAAATTTAAAGCCTTTAAGATCACTTTCAATAACCTTGTTCCTGAATTCATCAGATACAAAAACATCCGCTCTTGGTTGCTCAAGAATTTTGAAAATATGTTGATTTTCTACTTTTTCCAGAATGAATGAATACTTATCGAAAGCCATTATTCTTTTTTTGTCTGAATAATACTCAACAACTGATTTTTTGTAATCAATTCCATCTAATAGATTAATAACATTTATTAATTTATAGTCAGCATCACTAAAATCAATAGGTAAAATTTCAGTGTTTTTTACTAAATATTCATTTAAAGCATTAATCGCTTTTATACTAAGTATTGGAACTCCAGGGGAAAGATAAGGCATATCGCCTTTTTTTAGTTTCCCACCATGTTCAATCAATTTTAATTTCAATGGAATCCAATTATCTTTTAAACTTTTACCTTCAAATTTGTTTCCAAATTCAATCCACTTTTCATTATCTGCATCAGCCAGTGTCAGATGTTCATATAAATTAACATCTTCTTGCATCAACCATATTTTCAAACTATTCACCCCTTCTTCTATAACGAATTTAGTCTTAATGTTCCATTGAGTAATTCTTTTCTCAATCGATTTAATACTTCTGTGATGTCAGCAGCAGAAGTTAGATTAGCCCTTTTAATAGCATTTGATACATACCTTGCATACTCTGCTGTGTGTGAACCACTATGTACAGTAGCACTTCCGGCATGTGCAAGGTCTTTTGCATTAGGTAAAAACACACCATTACTTGCCGAATTCAAGTCAACTCCATATCTACCCATTAATGCTCTTGCTTCATTCAATTCAGTGACATCCATTCCTTCAGGTATAATATGGTGAGCCTGATTTGCATATGGTGGTGTCGTAACCCCAGCATCCTTCAATTCTGCTCTCAATATTTCAGATGGTGAGCCAGAGAATTTGCCCGACACTTTTGTCCTGCTTGCAACCTTACTAAAGTAAAAGTCAGCTATATCATCTGCTGTCTTTCCAGAGTATTTCCATATGCCTTGGATAACTTCTCTATATGCAGGCCTTGCCGCTTCTGCAACATCATCAGCTTCTCTTATAGCATAATTAATTCCGTTACCAAGGTCAACAACAGTTTCTTGACCTATTGAAACAACTCTTTTAATTTGGTATGCAAGCTCATCAATGGAATATTTTAATGTATACTTAAGCTTCTCAATTGCTTCTGCAGCAAAATTTAAAGTTTTTGCCAAAGCCTCTTTACTTGCTATAGCCTTATCCGCAACCTTAACACACACTTTTGATAATACCTTACATTCCCTCAGCAGGTCAAGTATCCTGAGTGCTTTCACTACCCCCGCACCAGAAACAAAGAACGACAATACAAATGAAATTGCTTCGCCAATCATCTTACCCTTTTCATAGCTGTCCGCCATACCAAACTTTTCTGCAAATGTTGAAATCATTTCCTTTATAAGGTTTGCAAACATTTTCTTTTCTTCAACAAAGAGTAGCGTACTAGGGCACATCACCTTACACAAAAAGCCGATAGTTTCCAAAGTATTCTTTGGG
>NZ_DATCTU010000072.1 GCF_036567765.1 Pseudobacteroides sp. | reverse complement strand
CATAAGGCATAGGCTCTATCCGATCATCTATCCATTTCGAGTCATTTGTAGCAGCTACGGTTACCTTCTTGAACATCTGGCTCTCAGCATCATACCCGGAAAACTTCGGTACTATGCCCATCCGCCCACGGAAAAAATAATCAATTAAACCCGCCGTGTACGCTATCGTCTTGGGAATTAATATATCCGCATAATTACTATGGACTGCTGGGTTAAAGAAATATACCCGTTCCGAATGGATCGCTTCCGATTTGAGGGGATAAGCAAGATATTTAACCCCTATGAAACCCTTGTCAACAATTTCTCCATCCCTGACTTTATTTAACAATGGGATATTATCATACTTGCCGTCTTCTGCTTGTATCCGCGATATGAATGCCGGATACTCCCTGTCCATACTACTCGTCCTGGGATATGGAAATCGCTTCTTTTCACTTTCAGGGTTGTTATTTGAAAAGATTGTTTTAGTGCTGACAAAGTTTGCATTGGTATATTCTGAAAGACCAGCTCCTTTTTCGCTGTCAGTAGCCAAGGTATCTTCGGGATTTGGATTTGAGCTATTGTATACATCATTATCCCAGTATTGCTGAGGTGTTGCGAATTTCGGAATAACCAAAGGATGTTCTGTGGAATCCTTATAAGCAATAATATCTGACTGTTTTTTATTTATTTCCACCCAGTTTTCATAATTGTTGGAAGCATTATGCTTAACAAAATCCACGATTGATAATTCTTTCAGCACGTCCCAATGATCTTTTATATAGTTCAAACCTTTTGGTGTTAAATGGCCTAGCATGTCGTTTCTCACATGCGCCGGAACACTCATGTCCTCTAGCATATGAAGTACCCGGCCGAATTGCTCGAAAAATGAAATCAGATAATAATCTCTCAATTCGGGATAAAAAAATGAGTTGTAATAGGACTCCCTGGCTTTAATCCACGAATAACCATTGTAATTATCCTCGTCAAAATATCCTGCACCGCAACTTCTGTATCCACTTCCCAATGCCCAGCCGAGAGCCGGTATTCCTGTATATTTATATAAGCTGCCGCAATTCGAACTCTTGCCTCCGTATAACCTGAACAATGGAAATGGATAGTCATCAAGACCTTCACCATTTAGTGGATTGTAAAAATGATTGTACGCCCTGTTTCTATGGTCTTCGTTGGTGGAGCCTTCTTGGATTAGTTTGGTTATTGTTGTTTCATTAACCGGTTCATTAGAACCTTCTTTAAAACCAAGAATACTTTTAAAGTAATCATTGATTTCTTCAAATTTATCTATTGATGTTTTTGTTATATCTTTATGTGTTGTTGTATCATTATATGAGAAAACTGAAGGTGAATACAAAACAAGTATAAAACTCATAATCAAAAAACATTTCAATTTCATGTTGTCTCTCCTAGTTTTTCTTTATTGAACGTTTTTTCTCTAATTCTTGATAGTATCTTTCTAATTCTTCTGCTATTGCAGGACCTTCTGTTCGGAATGCTTTTGTGAATAAAGGTGCTGTTGATAACGTAGCATCTCCATTAGTAACCCCATCTTCAAAGCTTGCATGTTCGCGAAACGAAAACCCTTCAGACCATTTTTTTAATCGGACGATTCTGTGTGTCTTATCGAAGTCAGTACGTTTGGTCCATTTATAATTGGGTTCAAATATCTCTTTCTGGTCCCAGCATACATAGCCGAATTTATAGACTGTAAGCCTTGGGTCATAGGCACTGCCCCATTTCCCCGGACCTTTTGTAGTTCTCCAGAAATCCTTGATTTCGACCCTTCCTTCCTTGTCAGAGAGGGCTTCTTCGGCCTTTTTAAATCCCCAGCATCCGCCCTCTATGCCCTGAACAAATGTACAGTCATCTTTATATCCCCGCCAGATCGCCAGAGCTACTGCTCCCTCTATAGGTTTTCCGGTCTCATCATCGACTACTATTGCAGTGGGCCCTTCAGGCGGTCTGTCCATGGCAAAAATCGAAGCAGGAATTAAAAGAATTATTATGATCGATAAGATATTTATGGATACTATTTGCTTATGCTTTAACACTCTCCACCTCCTAAAAACCGTCTAAAGTCCATTTCCCGAACATATCCTGAGAAAAATACACATAGTAGGTTATATTGTACTGCTTCCCTTCTATGATTTCGTCACGCTTAAGCCTGTATGTTGCTACATTCCTCCTAATGGAAACAAGTTCTAGTTCCGTCATTCCATTAACAATCTCCGGTAATTTCTTTTTTAATAATGTAAATAGTTCCTTATATTCATCTGATGTGAACTCACTGAAATCCTTAACCGCTCCCTCAATATCCTCATTTTTCAAGGCCTCTTTCATTTGATTCCATTTGGTTCTGAGGAGGGTGTCTATTTTCTGTTTGTCCTGGACTATGATGCTGAGGGAGTCGGAGTATTCGTTGTTGTTTGAATCGGTAGTCCTGGCAGTGAAGGTGTAAATGCCTTCGCCTGTGAGCTTTATACGATATTGGTAGTCAGAAGTCTGCTCAAGGACTTGTATATTGCCGTTCTGAGGATGAAGGCCTGAAAGT
>NZ_DATCTU010000071.1 GCF_036567765.1 Pseudobacteroides sp. | reverse complement strand
AATATGGCTATTTCTAGTTCTTAACCAGTAACTTACATTTTTAGGGCTAATTCCGTGTTTTCTAGCTACTATACTTGCATTTCCAGTTTCAATAGCTTCTCTGACTATTTGATCTATAAATTCTTTTTCATAAACTTTTTTTCCCAATTATGTAACCCCTCCTGACAATTTCTATTTTACTTGTTTATTCCGAAACTGTCCAAGGTGATTAGGGGGCTTAAGAGTGAGGAGCCTTATTTACAACTATCATTAATTTCTGTAGATACAAAATCTGCAGAAATAGATTTAACTAATTTTAGAAAGTTTATGATTGTTTCTGATAAGGGAGATTTGCCAGCTATGTTTACAGGTGTAAATCCAGGTCCAAAAGAAAACGAGTATTCTTTATACACTTTAGGCCTTAGTCTTCCTGACATAAAACCTGGTAAATATACAATAACAAGTTTGAAAATTACTGACAGCAAAAATTATGTTAATACTTTTGAGATTGGAAACTGGGTTTTAGACATAAAAAATAATAAACTTCCTTCAGATTTTGATTTAGGGAAAAAAACTATTTTAAGTTATAATTTTGATTGGTATAGAACAGAAATCATAAATAAAAGAGATTCCCAGATAGATGTTTTAGGATTACAATTTGATTTGAAAGATAATTCATACACAATAGAAACTGAAACAAGTTCAGATTTTGATATGAAGAATAAAGGAAATAAGGATTTATCAATAAAAAAAGACTTTCCAATTTTCTTTCATTCCAAATATTAATAATATTCATAATATTAATAATAGTTTGTGTTTTATATCAATTAAACCATTTATTTCTTATAACATTGAAAATACGGTAAAAATATCAACCCTTGCAACAGCGATTTACTCTCCAGCAGTAACTGATGAAACGATTTTAAAATTGCTTAATTCACTTAAATAACTTAAATATAAATAATTGAATTTAATAAGTAAGTTTGTTTTATTAGAATTGTATATGAAAGTCTATTTTGGAATAGACATGAATATATAAATTTGGGAAAAGTATTTTAATACATCAAAAAGATGGGCACAGACAACAAAATACCCATCTTTTTAATGTATATGCAAATTAATCCAGTAGGATCTCTTTATTAATCTTTTTATATTTTATAATTGATTTTACTAATATAGTTTTGTCTAAATCATCACTGTTAATATTGAAATGATATATATTATAGCCTTTTGGGTTATGTTTGAACGAATAACTGGAATCTGTATAATCAGGGAAAATATTTATGTCGCTATTGGAGCCTACAAGATATATAGAACCTAGTTGTATTGATGATTCATTTAGTGGTTTAAAATAAATAGCAATTGTATCATTGGTTGAAGTTTTTATTTGAACCTCGTATTTTGTACCCTCTATATCAATAATATTATTCTTTTTTCCTTTAAAATCTTTAAGTTTTATTTGAATATTTGTATTTTCATTTAATTTTATACTGTTAATAACTAATTTAACATTACCTGCTCCAAGTAATGGATCAAATTCATAAACATTAGTATTATCCTGAATGTTAGTTTGATTTGTCGAATTTATGTCAGATAATGTATACTCATTTGATACCTTGCGTAAATTAGCAGTACCTTTATCGCTTATTAAGGTCATATCGTTTATTAAATTTTCAAATAGCTCATTATTTAAGTCTTTAATTTTTAGATTAGCTTGTGTGGGACTTAAATATAGTTCTTTTAAATTATATCTATATCCTTCAATTTCAAAAGTCTTTTTTAGTTCTTTAACTAATGGTACAAATTTTGTAAGACTTTTGTCTGGAGAAAAAGATATTTGCCAGTTTCCTTTAATATTTTCTACTAAATTATTGAGCCTAATATAAAGTAGTATATTACCAATATTGAGATTTTCTATAGTGAATACATCAGTAATTTTTACTATTTTATCTTGTAATAGTGTTGATTGTGTATATTTTTTTGTTAAAAATTCCCCTGTATTCTTCTTCAAGAATAAGACAGAACCAAAATCTAGAATCTTTGTATCAGCATACTCAACAGTATATTCTAATGTAACATTTTTATCGTCTTTAATGACATTCTTAATTTCAACGTTTTTAATAAACTGGTTATTTTGAGGAAATTTTAAATTTGTATATTTATAGTTCTCAAGTAATAAAGGACTTACTTCATCAAAATAGCTTTTAGTAATATTAACCTCATCAAATGACAAATAGAAAGTGTTATCAAAGAAGCCTCTTTTATTGACTTCTATATTACCTAATATTCTATTATTATTTTTATCGAATTTGTTGGATTTTGTATATTCATATTCAATTTTACCTCCGAATTGATTTTTCAACTTTAAGCCATAAATATTTATATTATCAAGGTCTGATTTGCTATTATATTTAACACTAAAAAGAGTTAATAATTTATTCTCAGAGTTAATAACACTATGAACAGTAAAATTAATATTCTTATATATAGACGTTTTGTCAATTTTTTGACCTAGACCTGTTTCTAAAGAATTTGTAATGGCTTTATTCCCTAAAGCAAATTGGTATAATTCAATTACACTATCTTTAATTGTTGCAGAAAGTGGCGTATATGCTAATAATATAATTGAGAATATAACTGAGGCAATAAGAATTGTTTTTTTAGGGAACTTAACTCGTTTGGGTGCTTTTTGATTTTTAAGACAGTCCGATAATAAAGAATCAAGCTTTTGTGGTGCTAAAATCCCTTTTCTTTCAACTGCTGCAACTTCCAATACATTATCAATCACTTTTTTATGTGAAGTTAACTCAGTTTTACAAATTATGCACTGATTCATATGCTCTTCAAATTCATTTTTAATATTACTGTCTAATGTTCCTTCTAAATAATCTATTATATACTGTTTAAATTTAGCACAATCCATAATTATTTTCCTCCTTATTGCCTAAAATATCATTTTTTAGTTCTTGAATTGCATAATAAAGCCTTGATTTAACTGTTCCTTCTGGACAATTAATAACTTTTGAAATATCTTTTATAGAAAGGTCCTCAAAATATCTCATATAAACGACTTCCCTAAACTCAGGCTTTAACTTTTCTATGCTATTTTTTACATCAATCCAGCTTTCTTTATCATTCGAAGGGCAGGTATTATTTTTTTGGAGTTCTTCAATCATTATTATTTTTTTCTTATCGTTTAATACTCTTTTGCACATGTTTATTAGTATCCTTGTGTACCATGTGTAAAAGTATTTTGTTTCTTTCAAAGTACCAATTTGTTTAAATGCAGTTATTAAGGTATCTTGCATAACATCAAGAGAATCATTTTCATTCTTCAAATAAGAATATGCAATCCTATATAATTGGTCTTTTTTCGCCAAAACCAAATCTAATAAAGCACCCTTATCTCCCCTCTTGGCAAGAGTTATTTTTTGCTCAAAATCATTAGGATTCAAATATACAAACCTCCTTTATCTCTTTTACAATTAGATAAATAACTACATGAAAACGTTCAAAGTTTTGTATCTTAATTTATTATATTTACACTGGTATTTCACTTAGGGGTGTCTGTGCTAATATCTAAACATGGTATTTGCTCCCCGTGTGTGAAGATAGGTCAAGCAGCTGAATACCCCTAGCAGTATCTTCATATTTTATAACTAATAGAAATTAGAATACAATATCAAAATAAAAAAATTTTGATGGTAGTGATTTATCTTCTGATACAGTTTGCTCGTAATAAAGGAATTTGTTGGAATAATAATTCAATAGTTTCTATTGACTTAGAATTGGAATTATAATGTTACTTACAGCCTCATAATTACCCTAATTACCCTTCCCTTTGTTGACATTCACTCATCTAAAGGATATAATAATTTACACAACATGCAAATTTATGTAACAACTAGATAGCAGTATATTAACAAAGAAGCTTTATACTATGGATGTATTGGTAGCCCTTGTTTAATGTACATTAAACAAGGGCTACCACATTTAATAATATTATTTTATTTATAGGGAGGTCAACTTAATGACAATTAAAAAAAGGTACCGCTTTACACAAGCATTTTCATTATTTCTATGCACCATATTCATAACATCCAATCTTTACACTCCGGCTTTTTCCATCAATACAGACACTACACCCACTTATCAGGCCACTTCCGCACCTCATGAAAATACAATTTCAGAGGATAGAATTATAGTCAAATATAAGGATGAGAAGAAAAGCAGCATTGTTAAGGACACTGTAAAGAAAAAGCTGAAAAACTTTAATATAGATGTAGAAAAAAAGCTTCAAAATATAGACGTAATTAGCGTTTCAAACAAGGTTGAATCTGAGTTTTTATTGGAAGAATTAAAAAACAGCCCCTATGTAGAATATGCCCAACCGGATTATAAGCTGGAGAAATTTGAAGTACCTCAAGATGATTCATTCTATAAGCAGTGGGGACTTTATAATAGAGGCCAGGCAATCAACGGTCAATCAGGAACCACAGGAGTTGATATAAACGCGTGCTCTGCCTGGAATTTAAGCAAAGGAAATGAAAATGTTATAGTTGGCATTCTTGACACGGGAATAGACATAAATCATCCTGATTTAAAAAACAGTATTTACATAAACGCCGAAGAAATCCCAGGTAACAATTTAGATGATGATAATAACGGTTATGTTGACGATATAAACGGCTGGGACTTCATAAACTCCGACAACACAGTGTTTGATAACATCAATGAGGATTTTCATGCGACCCACATTGCCGGTATTATTGCTGCTAAGCATAATGGTCAAGGTGTATGCGGTATTTCCCCCAACATAAAGATACTACCATTAAAATTCTTCAATGATTACGCCGGCTATACCAGCGATGCCATTGAAGCAATACAATATGCTGAAAAGATGGGCGTTAAAGCAATTAACTGTTCTTTCGGAGACACTAACTACAACTATGCTCTCGAACAGGAAATGAGAAATTCCAATATTTTATTTGTATGTGCAAGCAGTAACAAGGAAGCTAATCTTGATTACGAACCTTACTACCCTGCATGTTACAATATTCCTAATAAAATAACTGTTGCTGCAGTAGATAATAAAGGAAAGCTCTCCGATTTTTCCAATTATGGTTCTATAGTTGATATTGCTGCACCAGGCTCAGATATTTTTAGTACTGTCCCTGATGGAAAATATGACTATGCAAGCGGTACATCCATGGCTGCACCTTTTGTGGCAGCTGAGGCAGCATTAATATGGAGCTTAAATAGTGATTATAGTGTATCAATGGTTAAAGGAACAATCCTGGGTAATGTAAAAAACATTCCTGCACTTCAAGGAAAAGTTAGAACTTCCGGTATAGTGGATGCTGATAAATCTTTAAAAGCAGTTGAACCATATATAGCACCATCACCAACATACACACCAACAAATACAGCCACATTGCCTGCTACACCAACTCCATCACCAACATCTACTTTTACACCCGCCGCAACTCCTACTGCTACATTCACCGCAACCATACCGCCTTATCCAGGAGGCCCAGTTATACCCTCGGATACAAACATTATTACAAGTACACCTTCGCCTACAAACGGTTTGGAAGCCACCGATACCCCAACATCTACTATTGCAGGTACTCTACTCCCTATATCAACTCCAATTCCTACTTCCACACCGACCAATACCATTGCTGTAACAAACACTGTAACACCTACAAACACTCATACTCCCACAAGTACCTATACTCCTATGCCAACACCTACCCCATACGGCTATTCTATAAAGGGAAAAGTATATATTCCAGGCAATGTTGTAGCACAAGATGATATAAAAATGGAAGTATACTTGGAGGATGAAAAAGGAAAAATATATTCAACTGATATAGATTTCAAGAAAGGTACTTCCTCTCACGATTTTACCCTCTATACCCTGGGTGGTTCATCCAAAAATACCTATCAGATAGCCTACTACATATATGAAGGGGATACTGAATACGGTAAAAACGGATATTACACATCATATGGTACTACATTTGATGATGAATACGCAGAATACATATCTATATCCAAGGATACTACGGGAATTAATATAGATTTGCTTACCAAAAGAAAAATACGCGGTTCAGTGTCACTTCCAAACGGAAAAACAGCACCTGCAGGAGGACTTGATGTAAAAGTCGTAGCCGGTACTAAGGATTATTACCAATATGTAGAGTACATAAAGATACCTGAAGGCAATGTTAGTGCAAACTATGAATTAAATGTCTTTGAGAATAACAGCAAATACAAGTATTATATATCCTATGAGATAGATAATATGCCTCTATACCTGTCCAACGGATTTTATAACAGTCAAGACACTAAAATTTATTTTAAAGATGCAGAGCCTGTAGATATAAGTTCATCGGATATTTCAAATATCAATATGACTTTGCTGCCGTGTAAACGCTTATCCGGTACTGTCAGACTCCCTTACAATAAAACTGCACCATCAGGAGGGATAAGTGTCATTGTTAAGGCCCAGTCCAAGGACCGAGATACATACTATACCGATCGTGTAAATATTGCAGAAGGTAAATCATCAGCTGATTATTTTATTTCACTACCGTATGACTACACCTCTTATTATGTAAGTTACTATACAATTGATCAAAACTATGTTGAGCAAGGTTATTACAGCGGCCAGTATACAACAACAGCAGTTATAGATAATGCAGTTCAAGTAACATCCTATAATGATAACATAACAAATATAAACCTTACATTGATTTCTGGTGTTATACTAAAGGGTACTGTTATGATTTCCGATTTAGCAGTAAATGACAGTGGAATAAAAGCCTTGGTATTTGTAGAAAGCGAAGGCATAAGTTTATATAAACTTGTTAAAATAGAAGAACATACACGTTATGCAGAATACACAATTACAGTACCGGAAAGCAGCAATCCCGGTTATTTGATAAGGTGTTTTACAACTCAAAAAGGTTTTGTTAAAGACGTATATTATAAAGAAGACTTTATAAGTACTCCATACTTTGAAGATGCAACCATCATCCCGGTTTATTCAGGCTTTCAAAGCCGCATAAATATGAGACTGGTTGACGGCTCAGAAATATCCGGAGTAGTTAGCTTGCCCGCAGCAGCACCTGTCGGAGGACTTGATTTATCTGTATTAACGTTTACTGATGATTATATTGGGGTTTTTGAAGATATAACAATTCCACAAGGCTCCACCTAGGTATCATATACTATGACAGTACCAAGGTATACCGACTTTTATTTGGGGTATATACTGCCTGAAAAAAATTCTCTGTATTATGAAATGGGATTTTATAGCGGCTACCAAACAGTCCAAAACCCCTATAATGCAGCAAAATTAAACATATATGACAGTTATTGCAGCGGATTGAACTTGATGATATTAAGTAAAATGCCAACTCCAGATAATAATATACCACCGCCAGTTATTCTTACTCCACCTACAGCAACCAGAATCCCAACACCAACAACTACACCTAAGCCTACAATTACACCGACTCCCACTGCTCAAGAGCTTGCCACCAAGCAGCCTTCATCAGGGAATGAGGATTCAAACAACATGCCAACCGATGTTTCAGACCATTGGGCTAAGGATTATATTGTAAAGCTTATCTCAAAGGGATTTGTGAGCGGATACCAGGACGGCACAATAAGACCTGATAAGGACATAACACGTGCCGAGATAACAAAGCTTATAGCTAAAATGCTTTATTTGGAGCCATCCAACACCTCAACAAAGAGGTTTGCCGATTCTTCAAAATTCCAAGACTGGGCAAAGGGTTATATTAATGCAATATCAGAAGACGGTATTATTATGGGATACAAAGATAATACATTTAGACCAAATAATAAACTCACTCGTATGGAAATGGTTGTCATAATCCTTAGAGCGTTAGGGTATAAAGACTTAAAACAAATGTCCCTTGATTTTAAAGATAAAAAAGCTATCCCGGACTGGGCATCCGGCTATGTGGCAAAAGCTGTTGAGCTGAGCATTGTAAACGGTTATCAGGACGGTTCATTTAAGCCAAATAAAAATATAACAAGGGCAGAAGCATTCACGATAATCATTAAAGGGTTGGAACTTAAGAAAGTGATAGTACAATAGAATATTGGTAAATTTGATTTTTTCAAATGTATAATTGAACTATAAGGAACTGCTCCAGAATTATTTAAATTATAAGTATTAATAATCTTATATTTGAGGAGCAGTTTCTTTTTTTATGTATTCTTTTCATCCTTTACATTTTTTCCATTATTTTAGGTTAAAAGCAATTAACCAATTCAATGCATTTTTTCATTCTTATTATTAAATAATAAATAATAAAAAAACAAAGGATGATTATATGCTCTCGAATAAGAATTCCAAGAAAACAATATTATATATTTTAATCTCCACTGCAGTCCTCAGCACCCTTGTTATCGCATTGCTCGCCAATCTTTACAGACAGCCGCCAAAGTCTACCGCACCACAAATCAATAACAATTCAGGTATTCCTCAGCCTCAGCTTTTAAGTGCCGGAATAGAGAGCGGTATGACAATAGCAGAAGCTGTTGCAAAGTCGTCCATACCGGGCGTTGTAGGATTATCGGTTTTAAAGTTGGAAGGCAATTCAATCTTTGATGGAAATACTTCTGAAAAATGGGGGGTTGGTTCAGGTGTTATAGCTCACCCCAATGGATATATCATTACCAATAACCATGTTGCGGGTGGGAAATCCAAAAGAATAATTGTAAATCTCTCTGACGGCAGAAATGTTGACGGCACGACAGTGTGGTCTGATCCTGTTTTGGATTTGGCTGTTGTAAAGATAAGCCTTAAAGGTCTCCCCACAATACCGCTTGGCGATGCAAATACAGTTCAAATCGGGCAGCCGGCTGTGGCAATCGGCAACCCTTTGGGTCTTCAACTGCAGAGAACCGTTACGTCAGGTATTATAAGTGCCTTAAACAGGACAATTAAAATTGAAACTGAAGAGGGAACAAATTACATGGAGGATCTTATCCAGACTGATGCCAGCATTAATCCAGGAAACAGCGGCGGTCCCCTTTTAAACTCGCGAGGAGAGGTTATCGGGATTAATACCATTAAGGTAACCAGTGCCGAGGCTATCGGATTTGCTGTTCCCATTAATGTAGTTATTCCTATTATTGACAAATTGGTAAAAAAGGGGCAATTCTCAGAGCCTTACATGGGGGTTTTCGCCTATGATAAAGAGGTAGTTCCTTACATTGACAAAAACGTAAAGATTGACAGCGGTATATATATCTCCACAGTTGACAAGAAGAGTCCTGCCTTTAAATCAGGTATAAAGGAATGCTGTGTAATTGAAGAGGTGGATGGACATAAAATAAATACAATGCTTCAGTTAAGGACTTACCTTTACTCTAAAGAGCCAGGTGATGTAATAAATGTAACCTATTGCCACGAAGGAAAGCCTGTAAAAGTTCCTGTTAAGCTAACTGTAAAAGGAAGCTCCAAGCTGCTTACAAGATAATCAGCACATAGATGGGTTCTTGTAAACATAAAGTTTTGGGAAATTTCCTAAAAACAAAATATTTTTATATATTCTGGCAATAATTATATTTAGATGACAATCGTAAAGGAGTTTGAATAACATGTCCAATTACAAAAATACAAATAATTACGGTGAATTTGAGAACACAGTAAAACAGTATATAAAAGAAGGTAGGATGAAACTTCAGAATGACCT
The DNA here is from genome assembly GCF_036567765.1 of Pseudobacteroides sp. Lineage (NCBI taxonomy): Bacteria > Bacillati > Bacillota > Clostridia > Eubacteriales > Oscillospiraceae > Pseudobacteroides > Pseudobacteroides sp. The sequence goes on along the minus strand of NZ_DATCTU010000071.1, from coordinate 87,056 downwards.
GATACAAACAAGTCATGCTATTCATAGTATTGCTCAGAATAAAACCAAGTGCTTTATAAAAAATATGGACAAAGGTCTTGATAAGGAAGAGCGGGAGTATTTGACTTCTCTTATACTTACAAGCATGCACCAAGCATTTTGCTACGGATATGGTATTGGAAAAATTGAAAGTGATAACTTTTACGGTCTGCTATTCTCAACATAAAAACTTCTTTTGGAATTTAAATCATAGGCTATAAACTTTGCCGCCAGTTATCAAATACACTTGTTGCACATTAAAGTATTCGCTAATCTGGCGGCAGTTTATTAATTTACAAATTGGTTTTTATAAATGCTATACTACATCAAACCTTAATCAACTTTTTTTATGTTTGCACCTATTGATTTAAGCTTCTTCTCTATATCCACATATCCTCTTTCTATATGCTCTATATCTGTAATTTCGGTAATCCCTTCCGCGGCTAGACCTGCTAAAACAAGTGCCGCTCCTGCCCTTAGGTCTGTAGCTTTAACCTGTGCACCTAAAAGGTTTGGATTACCTTCTATTATGGCACTTCTGCCTTCTATTTTAATGTTTGCACCCATCCTCTTAAGTTCATTAACATGCATAAATCTGTTTTCAAATATAGTCTCAATTACCATACTTGTGCCCTCAGCCTTAGTCATCAGGGATGTCATCTGTGCCTGCATGTCGGTAGGAAATCCCGGATACGGATGAGTTTTTATATCCACCGCTTTGATATCATGTCCTGCTTTGATATGGACGCTGGTCAGTTCTTCAGATACTTCCACTCCTGCTTCCCTAAGCTTTGCCGTTACCGGTTTTAAGTGGTCGGGTACAACATTGTCAACCCTTACATCTCCTCCCGTTATGGCAGCCGCAACCATATATGTTCCCGCTTCAATCCTGTCTGGGATAACCGTATGGTTTGCACCTCTTAGCCTATCTACGCCATTGATTCTTATTGTATCTGTACCTGCACCCTTTATGTCTGCCCCCATAGTCACCAGGTATGTAGCCAAGTCAACTATTTCAGGTTCAATAGCTGCATTCTCTATTATTGTCTGGCCATCGCTCAAAGCTGCTGCCATCATTATGTTCTCGGTTGCCCCCACACTTGGAAAATCCAGATAGATTTTACTGCCCTTAAGCCTTCCGTTTATCCTAACATCAATAAAACCGTGTCCTTGAGTAATTTCAGCCCCCATTGCCGAAAAACCTTTTATGTGGAGATCAACAGGTCTTGACCCTATGGCACAACCTCCCGGCAACGGTATTCTGGCAGCACCATACTTTGCAAGCAGTGGTCCCATGATTAGAAATGATGCTCGCATTTTATTGACCAAGTCATAAGGTGCAGTTGTATTTGTAATATCTGATGGATTTATTAGCACTGTAGTTTTTGTGTCGGAAAATTGCACTGATGCACCCAAAGAATTAATCAACTCTCCCATAATTCTAACATCATTCAAGTAAGGAATTTCTTCTATTGTACTTTTTCCGTCAGCCAGCAAAGAAGCAGCCATTATCGGTAATACCGAATTTTTGGCACCACTGATTCTTACCTCACCCTTCAAAGGTGTTCCACATGATATTATTAATTTGGACACATTAATCTCCCTTTCGTATATTAACTGTATTTATCTTTCGTGAATAACAAAATCACGAAGTGATTTTGCAACCTTGACGGTTGTCTTTATAACTTAGTATTCTGTAGTTATAATCGGTGTAGCAAGCCATAAATATGTCCTATCCTCGTTAGCATTATATCTGGTCGCTAAATTTATGTTTATTTTTTTACCGTCTACAGTAATAGAATCTTCAATCAACGGAGAATATGCACTAACGCTTAAAGTATTTCCGTCATTAATTCCTTCCACTCTAAGAGCTTTCACCTCCTTTAAAACTTTACTGAATATATCATCCAAGAGCTTCGGCTCTTTTTTACCATCGAATATTCCCATAATACAGGCTGTAACTTGGGGCGTAGTTTTTAGTTCCTCAAACACCGGCAGTACTTTTTGTTTGACACCCTCAATACTCTCATTTGACGCCTCGTTAATAAGATTAGCAGAAATAAAGCTCTCATCAGGTTTGTTGCCATTTTTATCAAGTTGAAGGCTTATGATTGGATTTTTATTCTGGCCCTTATTGTCAAAAACCTGAATTTTCTGCTGTTCTTCACAGCTCTGTTCTTTATTTATATGTATATTTCTTTCGCTGACTCCAATATTCTCCAAGACGCTTTTACCGATCGACCACAAACTATCCATATTGTTGTTCTTTACCCTTCCCCAAAGATAAAGCTCGCTTTTGAGAAACCGGGCACCTGAAACCTTAAATGACTCTACAAGCACATCGCCAACTTCCTTATTTTCCTGTGAGTTTTCAAAGTACCTAATGGTAAGAATAATAATAATCAGAATAGCTATGGAAATCAATACATAAGCTGCTTTTTTCATATATCTCAGTCCTTTTTCATCATTAATTCCGGGCGTAATTCTATTAAATTATTGCCCCTTTGGACGAGGTATATACATATATTTTAAAATTATCTTTTGCATTTGTTTATAGCATTAGTATTCGCTTTTTGCCCTTCTAAATGTATGGTTTAATATTGATTTGATGTTGATAATGCCCTGCTTAATATAATGGCACAGTTCGCCCTATTTAAAAATGCTTCCTCATCAAAATTTCTATATATACTGTCGCTGGTTGACAAGATTTTAAGATCAAAAATTTTTTTAACATACTGGCTATACCATTTGTCCTGCTTAAGCTTATCATAAATGCCGCTGTAATTTGTATTAAGCTTGAATGCCTTATGCACAAGTGTACACGCCTCTGCTACGGTAACATAGTTGTCAGGCCTCATGGTCCCATCCTTATAACCCGATATAAAGCCTTTCTGTGCTGCTGCATTTATATAATCTCTGGCCCAGTGTTTTGAAATATCCTTGTACTTATTTTCCATTGCATTATTTATTTCAATACCAAGTGCCTTGGTGATCAATACAGCAAATTCAGCTCTTGAAACCAAATCCTTGGGTTTATAGTAATCTTGCTGCTTGCCGTTTACTATACCCTTGTCATGAAGATCCCTTATAAATTCTTCCGCTTCAGTGTTTCTGATATCCTTAAAAGGAAGATCGGCCGAAGGTGAGATATTTGTAAGCACAATCCTGATTGGAACAAGAGCCCCGGCAAGATTGTAATCCATAGAAGCTGTATTTTTAGCTCCATCCTTTATCTCATAGCCTATATTTAAGGTTTTGCCATTTTTCAAATGATAAAACACGATGGATAAGCCTTTTTTTTCATTGGGATCACTCAACTTTAATGTTATTCTTAACTTATTGCCTTCGAGAGAGGAAGTATCATATACAACCCCATGTGAGTAAGACATACCAATGGGAAGTAGAGTTACAAGCATTAATGTTATTAAAAGGCTGGCAGCAGATTTATAATATGCTTTCATACAAGCCTCCAAAATAAAAGAATTATTATTATAGCTCACCTGTAAGAATGAGCAGCTTTTCTATCATTGCTGCTTCTTCGGCACGGGTTACAGACCCTAATGGATTCAAGTAGTCATTATCCCTTCCTGCAACAATCCCATTCTGTATGGCAAAATTTACCTGAGCCACATATCTTGTCGACACCTGATTTATATCTTTAAGTCCTGTCTTTACTATGCTTGAAGACTTTCCGGGTCTGCCGGTTTTTATCTCATACAGCCTGCAGATCATTGAAATCGCCTTTTCCCTAGAACAGCTATCCTCCGGCCTTAACATCTCATTTGCGGAGATGAGCTGGGCTTTTGATGCTGTTGTCATATAATCATTGTCGTATTTTACATTCATTACGTCAAGCATAAGTTTTACAGCTTCTCCAAGCGTAATATTTCTTCCCGGATCAAAGGAGCTGCCCTCTATGCTTTTTAAGTTGCATACCGATGCAACATTATTTATTGAGCTTTCCGCCCAACTTCCGGATATATCATCATAAAAGCTTCTACCCGGTTCAGCTACAGCAATTTTACCCGGTTTTACAGCATGGACCCTTACAAACCCATTACCTTCATTCTCATCAAATACTGCACTGGTTTTAAGTATATTCCACTTCATGCTGTTCTTGTCCAACCCATACCCGCTGGTCCTTCCTTCTCTGTACCAACTGTAATCTGTATATGGAAAAACTATTCTCATAGGCTCATCAAACTTCTCAAAAGGAATGTTGGTACTCGTTCCACTAGCAACCAGCCCTATTGACAGATCACTTGTTTTAAATTCAAGGTTAGGGTTTCCTTCCCCTTTGTTGCCTCCTGTAAAGCCAATGTTCAATTCATAATTAAATTCTCCCATTTTTTTGGATATAGACATTCTTGTGTTTTCTCCAATCATACCGGCCCCGATTATAAACTGTAAATTGCCGTCAGTGTTGCTGTCTGCCGCTATGATTACGTTTTCCTTAAGATTTGACAAGGCATCAATAACTTTGCTTCCTATTATTATTTTTATATTTTCGGCTTTAGCTGGCGGGTTGGTTAAGTCTATTTTATAGTCTATCACTTTATCTGTTTGCATATGCTCAATAAATCTATCGGCATTTGACCCGGTAATACTAACATTCCAAATATTGTTTATAAGTTTAGGATCAGTGATAACAAACTCGCCAGTCAATACATTTTCAATGTCCTGATTAGAATCATAGTCGTCGTCACTTCTCTCTGTCCTTACTGTTATGCTTTGCGTAGGAGAAGAGTACACCTGTTTTTTTGGGTCAAATGCGTATAACCTTGCATAATACCTGAAATTGGACTTAAGACCTTCGACCTTATATTCCGATACATTTTTACTTTTATACTCTGTCAGACTTTTATAATTAATATCGGATGCTATCTCGAGCTTGTACTCCATACCCTCTTTCATAATCCATTCAAAGGTTATGCTGTTTTTTGTAATTGCATCCTCACCATTTTTTACACCAAATCCAGCAGGAGTTTCAGGGGGGTTTAGCGGAAGAGTTTTTAGTATGTAGGAATCACTCCATTCCGATTTTGATCCGCCTGTAACTGTTTCTGCCTGAACCCAGAAAAAATAAACCGTATCCTGTAAAAGGTTTTCTATTCTGTAAAAACTTGCATTAGCAAGTTTGTCCGGGCTTATTTGTACTGTTCCCGAAGTTGAATTAATATTCTCTACAGTCCCATATTTCAAAGTATATTTATATTTACTGTTGAAGTTCCAACCTAAATCAACAAATGTATCTCCAGCCAAGCCATAATTAAAAATGGGCACTGTTGGCTTAACGATAGGCGGAACAATATCAGGATCGGTTGTAATGACTATAGGATCTGAAGGCCCTGACAAGAGGCTCACACTTCTTCTCGCAGCCCTTAGCCATATGATATAAGTTTTATTAGGAATAAGGTTTGTCAATGTTATATCCACATTGTGCCGCTTTCCGTCGGGGTTTAAACTGGCATCCTCTGTATTATCATTGGCATTGACAGGGAAGCCGGTTATCTTGTTGGCAGGTATATTCGCGATATCATTATATGACATACCGTCAACATATTCAACACACCCTACATCTATTGTAACACCTGAATCATATTCTACAACACGGTAGTTTTTGCCATCTAATGTATCGGGAGAAGGTATATAATCCGGAATATCATTTATACTTAACTTTTCCGTCCTTACATATTCCCATTTTCCAATTTCATTATTGAATTTTTCATACCATTTGTTTTTAAGGCTTATTGTAACGGTTGAAGCTGTAATGGCAGACATACCTTCGGCTGTCATCTTAATGCCAAATGGCGGCCTCCCGGGAATTAACGGTTGGTCGATAGGGCCCTCTGAAGGAGTGATTATTACCTTTAAAGCCGGATCTGACTTCTTTACTATACTTTGAAGCTTGCCGTTCACATAATCCACAAGGCTTTTTTTAGCTATTATTTTAAAGTAATAAGTTGAATTAGGTGTCAGGTTTGAAACGGTATACTTGAATCCCTTTATATCTGTCCCGTCAACTATATAATTTGATGACGCAGGCTTGAAATCAAAAGCAAGCCTGGTACCTTCAGGCGGATTGTCCAGTTGATTGGGATTATTAATAAGCCATATATCATAGGACACATCGGTATCAATGCTTCCATCCCCCTTTTTTGGTACCCTCCAGAGGACAGTAGCACGGTTTGGTTTAAGCTCATCCCTATAGCTTATTATGGGATCGCCAACAACCCTTTCAAATAGGTCGGTTATTTCCGGCACCCCAGGAGTGGTAATTATGTCATGTTCATTTAGAAGTATTTTGTCAGATTTTATTTTTATTCCAGGATATACATCCTCTCCGTTTTTAGTTATACTGGCAATTATTGTATAATAATATATATTCTCTCCAGGCGGCAGTGTAATAAAAAAGTTTGTATCATCAACAGATGCCATGTACTGGGGAACATCATTATTTTCAACGCTTCCCCTGAAGATTTGGTAGGATATTGTCATTTCTGTGCTGCTTAAGCCTGTTACAACAGCACTCCAGTCAAACCTCCATATGCTTCCATCGTCGTTCTCCGATATCTTGCTGGTTCTGGCTATTATAAAGCTGCTTACCAATATTGTTCCAGACTCATTGGTTTTCTTAAGGTTGGCTTCCACAATATCCGGCACAACCTTTATATAATAAACCCTTCCCGGATCATTTACCGTAAGTATGTACTCCAGTCTGCCTGAAACCTGATTTACTTTTATAGGCCCTAGAGGCTCTATCTGGCTTTCTCCGATATAGATAGGCTGAACGCTGTTAAACTCCGGATTTTCAGATACATAAAGCTTATAGTCAATTCTTCTTCCTATGTTCCATACATCATCCCACTCAATTTTCAACTGGTTAATCCCGTATGACGATCCCATAAGGTTGATGTCCGTCATAAACTTTACTTTATTTGACTCAACCGATAAGGCACTGTTATAAGTTGTGTTACCGTTTGAATGGGTATGGTATGCAGTCAAGGTTACATAATATACAGTTCCCGACTTAAGGTTTTTAAGCCTTATTTGAGCTGTACCCCCGGGAAGATCTCTCTCCCTGAGCTCTACTGTTGTAGCAGGCTTATATGGTCTGTTAACTTCCTGGAGGTTAACGTTTATAAACCCGGAAATTGAATCATCGGGAAATGTTACCTGATCCCATTTCAGATCAACATAGTAGCCGTCAAACTCATTATAGCCAATCGGAGGCTCCTCGGAGTTTATCGCTTCAACCCTTAGTTTCTCAGGCGGCATCTGTGGAGATATGTCTGCTGCAGCACCAAAAACCGCACCCTTATAATCGGTATTTACAGGGATTAGAATAAGCAAAATAATAACAAGGCTTATTACCCTTTTAAAGGTATTCATAACTTCCACCTCACCTCTATAAATCTCCCGTCATTTCCAGCACTCTTGCTAGTGAAGATAGCACCTGAGCCCTTGTAACAATAGATCCTGGATTGAAATTGCTCTTTTCATCAACTGAAAGAACCTTGATATCCATGCAAAGCAGCACATACTTTTTAAGTTTTGCGGAAATAGCCCCCTCATCATTTATAAGCGGCTTCTTTAATGGTTCAAAACTTCCGATATCAATCCCCATTTTTGAGGCATAAAGTTTTCCTGCTAATGCTGCAAGCTCCTGTTTTTCAATACTTTTCATGGTACCTAAATTTCCAAACACGTCTGTGAGGCCCAAGGCAGCAATTTTCTGTTTCGTATCAAGTCCCGCAGCACCTCCGCCCTTGCCCATTAGAAGCTCATAGAGACTTACGGCATCTTTCACCGATAAAGTGCTTTCGGGATACATAGATCCATTAGGACCCATTACAGAGCTCAAATCATATTTTGCTGTAATCTTTTTTATATCTTCAGCCAAAAGGCCGTTCTCCGGTATATCAGCTGATGTATTAGAAACTGTTATCACCGTGTATTTTCCCGTACTTCCTGATGTAAATGAAACACTGTCACCTGCTGCAGTATAAGCTTTATCGGTCAGCTTCTTCCATGCAGCTTCATCGGCTCCAAGAATATATGGGTAGGCTTTTCCCTTTGAGCTCTTATATGAAAGCTTAATGGGCATGGCTTCATTAAGAACTGTTATTTGAGTTTCGTTTTTTATTATTCCCGGAGTACTGCTTGAGCCCTCCACTGCTTTTTCTATATATAAAGCTAATGCCTTAAGCATGTCCTCTGTTTCACCTGTAAGATATTTCTCCATTTCTCCCGGTGTCATTTTAACGGAGTCCGAAGATAATACAAGGTTAATTCTTTCCTGAACAAGTCCTGTGTCCTTATTATACAGCTTATCCTTAATAAGTTGCTCCACTTCCTGAGCGTTTTTGTTGGCATCAATGGCCTTAAATCCAACTGTAGTAATCTTTGATGAAAGATCTGCCCCTTTTGGCAGAACAATGCCGCTGGTGCTTCTTGTAATAGTCATCTTAAAGAATTCACTTTCAAAATCATAATTGTTTGATTTTCCAGTTCTGCTTAAATCTAGAGTTCTTGGTCTTATTGTAAACTCAGTTCCCAAAGTCTTAATAACAAGGCTCCTGTCTTCTGTGTTCATAAGTTTTATAATGCCGGCAGGTATGTATATTATATCGGTATCAATATTTGCACCAGTTGGTGTGATATCAAGCATAAACGGGTATCTTCCATTATTCTGAAATGCATTTTGGGTCCTTTCATCTTTTAACAGAAGCTTGTTTATATTGCTGTTGACAGCCATCTTCCAAAGAAGGCTCTCCTCTATTTTTCCGATTTTGTCCAAGAAGATAGCTTGCTTCTTGATATCCTGATCTGTTTTGTCATAATCTTTCTGGTTAAACTCTGTTCTAATGTCTGTAGGTCCGGCATATTTGGAATATGATACCGCCGAAGTATCAAGAGAGTCAACCTTGTATGCCCTAACCTTAACGTAGTATTTCATGTTTGATTTTAATGGAACATGCTTAACCGTGCCATCATGCTGCAGCGTAGCAACTGTTTTAATCCGGGCATAAAAGTTATAAAAGTTGGTCCCTGCAAACTCAGGAGATTTTTCCAAATAGTACGGAAGTATATTAGAGTCAGCATTTGTAAACTGTTCAAGATCTGAATCAGCCAATACCGTATAATCTACATCGTCTGATGACTTTATTGCAAGCTCATAGCTGTAGCCGCTTCGACCCTTCCATTTCACTTCCACCTGATGGTCCTTATCCATAGTACGGATACCATTTTTCTCAAGAACAAGGGAGAGATCAGTGCTTCCTTTATAAACTCTTACGTTGTATACAGAGTTAAACTTTAAGTTAAAAACTCTTCCATAATAGCGATAACCCTCTCTTGAAACAACAAAGCTTGATCGTGTTAGGGCCTTATAATCCTTATCATCCGGTCCTTTTATAAATATTTTGAAGTCATCCGGCGTAGTGCTTGGACTTGTATCCTCCCAAGATATGCCTATCTGAGAATCGGTAACAGGTATAAGGTTGGACGGCGATTCAACCAAAAGCGTTGTTACAGGTATACAAACCCATGCACTGGTTTTTCCGCTGGTTGTGTTTTCAGCCCTTATGCTAAAATAATAAAGCTTGTTGGGTGAAATCCACTGATCAATACTATATTGACATTTCTTACTTAACTCATCATACTCAAAATTGTCTGCAAGAGGCAACTCGTGCGGATCAAGGGACAAATCCCCCAGGGCTGCTCTAAAGCTGTTGTAGTAAATATCATCGCTATACAGCGACAAGGGTGCCTCTGAAGGAAGCATGCTGGTTGTGCATATGATCTCATACCTAACACCAGGCTCTGCATTGGTCCACTGAAATACTACAGTCGATCCCGAAACCATCAGGTTACCTACATTGTCCTTTGCAATGGAAAAATCCACTGGAGCTATAGGATTTCTCAGCGACTCGTCAGGAGGTGACAAATTACCATTTACAGTAGTCACAGGCAATATTGCCGTAAACATGGACTCTTGTTTAGAAGACCCGAAAACCAGCCTGGCCTTTAGGGTATAATAGTATGTGGTGTTTGGCTTTAGCTTTGAACCGAAGACGCTGTATGCCAAAGTATCTTCACTAAATTTATAGAGTGTTACTTTAATAGATGTACTCTGAGCGTCAGTCCCTATGAATTTTACATCCCCAATAGGATTCTCGGTGGACCCAATCATAATAAATGAATCCTTGCCAGTACTGTTACTGGCATACAAGTCATAGTATACAGCCTTGGTAACGCTCAGGTTTGATGTATAGTCAGCCCAGTTTATACTCACCTTTTCAAATTGAAGCTCAATGTTGTTTGAAATCTCCACAGGGGGCCCAGGTATGGTTTCGCTGTTATTTTTAGTTAGTCTCAGATTGAAGGGCATAGGCACTTCCCTGCCGCCCATTGTAAGAGTTGTGAAGCTTATGGGCACTGATCGATCTGAAATCCATTCCTTGTCCGTAGACCCTTTATATGCACCATTTGAAGTATACATTTGCAAATAGTATACCTTGTTGGGTATAAGATGTGCCGGATAACTGTCGGGATTGGGGATGTCATTGTCCGGTACCCCATCCGCATCCTCTCCCTTGAAAAGTTCAAATCCCTTAAACTTGTATATAAGCCTGTTTCCATCCTCAATTATATTGGGTGATCTGGCACTGACATACCTCATGAGCCTGTATTTCACCTGGAATTCTCCATAAACCCTGCCATCAAACTCTAGCTTGGGATATGGAAGGACAGAAATGTCAGTCTGGCTTGTACTTAAAAGAAAGTGAAAATATAAATCCTTGCTTTCATCATATGGAATAGAATTTTTAACCTCGTTCCAGTTTGAAGGCTTATTCCAGGATACGGTAATATCTGTTGATTTAATATTTATAACAGCATTTGTTTGAGGGTCAATAATATCTCCAGCTACTGCAGTCCTGTCCACAATGGTAAGATTTGTAGGTACAGGCGGCCTTGAGTTGTCTTCAGTTATGGTATAAGGCATTTTGGGCGATTCCAGCCTGTCGTTGGAAGCATCAGTCTTTACAACAACCTTATAATAAATAAGGTTGTTGGCATTACTTACAGTAAAAGCTGTTAATGCATAGGCAGACCCATTGGGAAAGTAGCTGTCATTGAGGCTCTTCCTAACTTTCCAGTCCCCTTCAACAGTAGGATCATCACCTGTTTGAACCTCATACTTTAGGGCTGGCAAATCGAGGCTGCCCTGATTTATCCTGTAAACTTTAACATAAACATTATTTGCTTCATCCCTTGATATCTGAAATCTCAGGGGAGAATAGACATAAGGGGTCGCACCCAACAAACGGCTTCCATTCTGGGAAATTGCAGGTCCTACGGTTATGGCATTGACTGCTGCTCCGGATGAATTTTTGACAATAGGCTTGATGTTCATATAATATACCGTACCAGGTAATATATCTGCATCAGGCAGCTGGTAAGTATTTGCAGGACCAGGCAGCCCTGATGAACTGCTTGCCCTTCCGATCAAATCAAAATTAACACTTCCTTCTGGATTCAAATCATTTACACTAGCAGTTGCACTGCTTCCAGATACATTGGCCGTATAGGATATGGGATCAGTGGGTACATTCGGTATTACCTGATTTACCAATATTGCCGATTGTGCAGACCCGCTGTTTAAGCTGTTATAGTCTGTTGATATGTTTATCCTGAAATTAAAAGTTGAAAACTCTCTTGTTTCGCTATAAAAGGAATTAATTTTAGCCTGGACCTGTGCCAGTGAATCCGGCTTGTTAATATATTCAAATGTATCGCTGGCCTCAATCCAAACCTTTGGAATGGACCACTGTAGATTTAGAGCTGGGCTAACACCTATTTCATAGCCGCCCCCCAAAACAGGCTTTCTAGTCTGCTCCAAAACTTTGGCCCTAAAACTTATATTTGGGCAAAAGTATAAAAGGCCGCTTCCTACTATTGAGCCTGTACACCCTATATTATTATATAACTCAATTTTTATATCATATACTATATTATCCAAAAGACCTGGAATATCAATGGTATTTGTAATCTGGTCCTTTCTGATTTCTGTAACCGTTACAGGCTCTGTAGGTCTATGGAATACCACCCTGACAGATTGAGTACCCGCCAAAGCAGGCCATCTGAGGGTTAATTGCCCAGATTCAAATGCATAAGCTGTTAAGTAAAAAGTGGGTGCAGCAAATGCAGTTTTTTGATTTTCCGGTAAATATCCCATGGTTATCAATATCACCAAAAATATTGCCAGCAGCTTCCTTGCAAATTTCATAACAACGCCACCTCTGATTATTTATCTATTTAATATTTATCGGCATTAAAAAATTATAAGATTAGAGCCATATTTTATTGACACACATTAATAGCTAATGTTAAAATGATTGTTTTGACATGCAAATGTGTTTATAGTATACTTAAAATATAAAATTAAGTTTATATTACAATTCTATAGTGGGAGGTGGTATTAAGAGTTTAAAGCTTTATTTCTTTTATTTTCTTAATTGTAAGACAAGTTATGAATAAGATATAAATAATTAATATATAGATTAAATTAGTCTTTTCATTCATTTATATATAAAGATAAATTATTTTTCTTTTCTTTGCTTTATTTGTTATGGAGGCGTACATATGTATAATATAGGAGATAAGATCGTTTATCCGATGCATGGTGCCGGAGTTATAGAATCTATCGAAGAAAAAGAGATTCTGGGCCAGAAAAAAAGTTATTACGTGGTAAAAATACCCGTCGGTGAAATGAAGGTTATGATACCCACTAGCAATGTAACGGATATAGGAATTAGACAAGTTATCAGCAACCAGGACGCAGACAAAGTATTAGCCACCTTAGGTGAAATGGAGCAATCTTCAAACAACAATTGGAATAAACGGTACAGGGAAAACATGACTAAAATTAAAAGCGGTGATATTTTTGAAATCGCCTGTGTTGTTCGATCATTGATTCAAAGAGACAGAGATAAGGGATTATCAACAGGTGAGCGCAAAATGTTAAACAGTGCTAAGCAAATTTTAGTCAGTGAACTTGTTCTGGCAAAAAATATAGAACCATTTGAAATTGAAAAAATAATGAACAAGTATCTCAAATTTTAATTGTTTCGCCCTTAGTGAAACAATAACATCATAGACCGCCTTATGACTAATTTGGGGGATAACTATAGTGCTTAACAGGATTATAAAGATTTCATTCTCTGTTGTTGGTGGTATTACCGGCTTTACATTGATTAATACCATTTTGTCTTTAGTTAATACTCAAACAAGCTACATGTTTCAGGTAACCATATTTATACTGTCTGTTATTTTTTGTGGAACTTTGTTTTATTTAGCAGGCGATAAGACTATTGAATTGGTTACAGCTGCGTTTGACAAAACCGAACAGATTGTTCAAAACTTAAGCTTGTATGAACTGACAATAAGTTCGATAGGAGCAATAATTGGCCTTATAATTGCAAATCTGATTGTAATACCGATAAAAAATATTGATATAATCGGTTTACCATTAGCTTTGTTTGCCAACGTTTTTTTCGCCTGCATTTTTTTCGCTATAGGAATTGCCGTAGGAAAAAGAAATGATAGCCTGCTTGATGCAGCAAAGTTTAAAAAAACTGCAAGCAGCAGTTTATCCGGCCAAAAGCTTCTTGACACCTGCACAATAATAGACGGACGCATACTTGATATAGTCCGGACAGGATGCATAGATGGCAAAATGGTTATACCTGATTTTGTGCTGGAAGAGCTGCGTCTCATCGCTGACTCCCAGGACTCATTAAAAAGGGCCAAAGGAAAAAGAGGCCTTGACATACTTAATTTACTCCAAAAAGAATTTGAAGGGATTGTAAGTGTGGAAGAGTTTGAAGGGATTGAGGGAAACCAGGTTGATGACAAGCTGCTAAAAGTCGCCAAAAAAACAAACAGCTCTGTTATTACAATTGATATGAATCTTAATAAGGTAGCAGGAGTCCATGGCGTTAAGGTGATCAATATCAATGATTTGTCCAACGCTGTTAAGCCGGTTGCGTTGCCTGGAGATGAAATGACCATTCAGTTGGTGAAGGACGGCAAGGAGCCAGGCCAGGGATTAGGCTATCTAGAAGATGGAACCATGATTGTAGTTGAAAATGGCAAAAGCTTTATCGGAAAAACAATAAACATTGTTGTTACAAGCAACTTGCAAACCTCAGCAGGTAGGATGATATTTGCAAAACCCAATTTATAATAATATATTTCTATTGACACTGGAAAAGCACAAATATAAAATAAAGAGTGTGTTTTTTTTGCTGTTATTCAGATTTATTCTTTATGATATATATTTAAAGGTAGGATCGGACCATTTTAGGAGGATTTTAATCATGTCTGTGAAGTATGTATTTGTTACTGGCGGCGTTGTATCAGGTTTAGGGAAGGGAATAACTGCCGCATCTTTAGGAAGGCTCTTAAAAGCAAGAGGCTTGCATGTTACTATTCAAAAATTTGACCCCTATTTAAACGTAGACCCGGGTACTATGAGTCCATATCAGCATGGAGAAGTTTTTGTGACTGATGATGGTGCAGAGACAGATTTAGACCTGGGTCACTATGAAAGATTTATAGACGAAAACCTAAGCAAAAACAACAACGTTACAACAGGTAAGATCTATTGGTCAATCATAAGCAAAGAAAGAAAAGGAGATTTCCTTGGCGGTACTGTTCAGGTAATACCGCATATTACTAACGAAATTAAGGACAGGATTTATAGAGTTGGGAAGTCCGACCGCACCGATATTGTTATTACAGAAATTGGCGGAACTGTGGGAGATATTGAAAGCCTGCCTTTCTTAGAAGCTATCAGGCAAGTATCGACTGATGTGGGGCGTGAAAATGTCATGTATATTCATGTTACCCTTGTTCCGTATCTCAGCAATTCAAGAGAGCCAAAGACCAAGCCTACACAGCACAGTGTCAAGGAATTGAGAAGCATAGGCATACAGCCTGATGTTATTGTCTGTAGAACAGAAAATAACCTTTCAAAAGAACTACGAGATAAAATCGGTCTATTCTGCAACATACCGGGCGACTCGGTAATTCAGAACTTAGATGCAGAAGTATTGTACGAAGTACCCCTTATGCTTGAAGCTGAAGGTTTGGCAGATATTGCATGTAAAAGACTTAATCTCCAATGCAAAGGCCCTGACCTTTCTGAGTGGCAGGAACTTGTTAACAAACAGAAAAATTTGGACAAGTGTGTAACTATTGCTCTAGTTGGTAAATACGTAGAACTTCACGATGCATATATAAGTGTTGTAGAATCTCTAAAACACGGTGGAATAGCCAACAGCTCTGATGTTAAGGTCAAATGGGTGAACTCGGAGCATCTGGACGAAAACAACTTGCTTGAAAATCTTGGAGATGTTGATGGTGTATTGGTTCCAGGCGGATTTGGAGATAGAGGAATTGAGGGTAAGATTTTAGCAGCAAAATACTGCCGTACAAATAATGTACCTTACTTTGGAATATGCTTGGGTATGCAGATGGCTGTTGTGGAATTTGCAAGAAATGTTGCAGGAATGGGAGAAGCACATAGCTCTGAATTTGACAATTCAACTCCATATCCTGTAATTGATCTTATGCCTGATCAAAGGGATATTGATGAGCTGGGCGGAACAATGAGACTTGGGTTGTATCCATGTAAAATTAAGGAAGGTTCAAAGCTGAATCATATATACAACGAAGGCCTTATATACGAAAGGCACAGGCACAGGTATGAGGTTAACAATGAATTCAGAGAAACACTGATTAGCAAAGGCCTTACAATTTCAGGCGTATCACCAAGCGAAAAGCTGGTAGAAACCGTTGAAATTACCGACCATATATGGTATGTGGGAGTACAGTTCCATCCGGAGTTTAAATCCAGACCAAACAGGCCTCATCCTTTATTTAAAGACTTTATAAGAGCATCTCTTGAAAATCAGAATAAAAGATAAGTTTAATGCTATTTTCAATTTATAAAGAATAGCCCGTATGTCTAGAGAACAAAATCGCTTGCGATTTTGCAACCTTGATTGTTGTCGTGAGAAATTATGGTGTAGCATACGCCATAATTTCCCAGACATTAAAAATAGACATGCTGGCTATTTTTACATATGTTCATGTTTTATTTCCAAAATGGATAAATACCAGCAAACGCACAATCTCCCACCTACTTTGAGCTTTTTTTCTATAAAGTATAAACTTTATTAAATTTGACAATACTTATTTATACAGTACTTACAGAAAACAAATTACAGAGTGGTTTTGCAAAAAATATACATATTATTCAGGGGGATTTCTACAATGATTAAAAAAATGGGCTTTAACTCCAAATCCAGACCAGCGATGAAATTAACATCGTGTATTTTAGCAGTTCTAATATTTATTTCTATTATGATATGCAACTCATATTCCGATGAGTTTAATAAGGAACTGTCAGATAATATTATTCGTCTGCATGTTATAGCAAATAGTGATTCAGAAGAAGATCAGGCACTTAAAAGAAGCGTTCGAGATATTGTATTAAAATATATGAAAGAAAACCTAACCCTGGATTCTAATCTTGATGAAGCAAAAAGCATTCTCAAAAGGGACATGGACAAAATAACCGCTCTTGCAAAAGAAGAGGTTTTGAGATGGGGTAAAGACTACCCTGTAAAATCTACATTGGGTAATTATCCCTTTCCTACAAAAGCATATGGTGATATTGCCTTGCCAGCTGGTAATTATCAGGCATTAAGAATAGTAATAGGTACAGGAGAAGGAGCAAACTGGTGGTGTGTATTATTCCCCCCATTATGCTTCGTAGATGCGACCCATGGGACTGTTCCCGATGATGTTAAGCAGAAGCTTAAAAGCTGTCTATCTGAAGATGAGTATGATATTGTAACATCGCCAACTTCCGAAGACGTGCCTGTTAAGGTAAAATTCAAGTTAATGGAAGTCTTTAAAGGCTCCAAAATGAAGGTCTCATCATTTTTCAAAAAGGTATTCGGTAAATAATAATAACTTGCTTATGCAGTAATTCACATTCTTTAGGATTCTATTGCAAATTTGTACTACTTTAGTATTGCTATAGAATCCTTATTTATATGTGTTGAAAAAATTGCTTCTTATTATGGTATCTGCTATTTCCAACCCTTTTATTTCATCTCGCTTTTGTTTTTCATCAGCATCTATGTTTCCAACCCTGTTTCCGTTTGCAAGTACAGCAAAACTCTTTTTTGTGTTGAGGAGGTTTCTGCCCATGGCAGAATTCAAATACTCTTTTTTGCCAACACCCATAAGATTTAATAAGGTAGGCATTACATCAATTTGTCCACCCCTGATACCTATAGTTTCACCCTTATATCCCTTGCTGTATACCATAAAAGGAATATAATTGTAGTTCTCCGACCACCAACTCTCTTTCTTTTTCATATTGATTATATCGTTTTTGTAAAACTTATGAACCCCACAGTGATCCCCTCCTATAGCCACTACAGTATTTTCCAGTGCACCTGCACTATCCAACTCTGATAAAAAGTGTCCTATTTGCCTGTCGGCATAGTGAACTGATTGGAAATACCCTCCTATCCTCGTCTTGTTAATATCCTCGGGAATAGACATTGACTCATACTTTTTAGGAAGATTGAATGGTGCGTGGCTTGACAGCGTAACCATAAATATATAAAACGGCTGCTTCTGCTTTAAAACTATAGGCTTAACTTGTTTTAAAAAAGACTCGTCGCTCAGGCCCAGCCCTATAAAATCATCCTGTACAAACTCCGTTGAATCTATGCATTTTTGAAATCCAATGGACTTTAAGGCATTCATCCAATTCCAGTAGCTTCCTTTATCCGGATGTATTGCCAAGGTTGAATAACCCACTTTGCCCAATAAAACAGGCATTGAATTGTAGGTATTGCCTGGGTATCTGAAAAACGTACTGCCCCTCCTGACAGGATACACTGATGTATTTACCATAAAGTCGGCATCAGAACTGGTCCCCATGTTTACCTGCTCCTCTATATGAGTAAAAAATATGCTATTTTTAATTATTCTGTTGAGATTGGGAGTAATCTCCTGGCCGTATACTTCCCTTCCCAAAACAAAGTTCTCCAATGACTCAACCTGGATATATATGAGATTTTTGCCTTTAAACATTGCAGCATATTTGTTATCCGGGAGGTTTTCATTCTTCTCCTTGAACCAGTCTTTAATTTCCCTTATCTGCTTTGTGCTCAATTTAACTGTTTTGCAATCATTATAATACACAATGAGGTCATTTATATGATATCCGATTGGCGATAACCTCTTAAATGTAATATCCGGTCTCCAGGTCACATCGAAAATAAATGCGTTCCTGTCTTTAATTCCCAAAACATTGACTTTAAAAGGAATATGAACCAAGTAGCCCACTGATATTAAGAACATTACTGCAAAGATACCCGGCCTAATCCTAAAACCGGATAGCCTTTTCCTAAACCATAAAATGCCAAGTAACATAATAGGAATATCCATTATTAAAATTAAATCCCATACACTAAAGAATGAAATAATGGAGCCAGACAGGTTATCAAGATTAGTTATCTCCTTTAGGAGGTGGGGAGTGACAAACTTATCAAAAGCTCTGAAATACAGCACATCTACCACAAAAAGTATTGTGACTGCAAGATTCGTCATAAAAAGATATATAATCCTTCCAATTCCTCTAAATAAAAAACACCCCACCAAAATAGCCAGTATGAAAAACACAAAGTAAAGCGGAAAATATATGCTGAAAAATCCTTCTATTATATTAAATTTCCAATGGTCCGGCCCCTTCACGTAACCCAAAAATACTGTTGACTTAAATGCAATAGCTAAAAAAGTATATAAAAAAAATATTTCTTTTAATGTAAAGTCAGTCAACCATCTGCCTATTCTCGCTATATTAAAAATAACCCTCATTACATTTCTCCCTTGCAAATATTATATAAATTAAAAGTGATAAATCTATTACATTTGTCTGTCGCAAATCCCGTTGAGCCGTTCGTTATTTGCTCCGACAAATGTAAGATTATTAGCACTTTTAATGTAGCTAAATAATTATAAACTTTTTTACATATTTTGAAAAGAAACTATTAACAATTATTATATTAATGTAATACAAAAAGAGATCAATCATAATGTGTTGCTTTTTGTTGATTATTGTTATATTAAAGAGTAAAATAGAATTAATAATTAAAATTGTCATATAATACTCCTTGACATTTAAAATACCTCATTAATACATTATAAGTAATAAAAATAATATATCGGGAAGGTACTATATGGTTCGAAGCACAAGTATTACAAAGGAACAGTCATTAAGTGCAATAAAAAACGGCGAATTCGGTAGAGATGTTATCAGTTCTCAGAATATTGTTGTTGTAATTATGACCCAAGACTGGTGTCCCCAGTGGATAGATATGAAAAGCTGGGTTTACTCAATTCAAACGGATAAAAATATAGATATATACGAACTTATCTATAATAAAACCGACTATTTTTATGAGTTTAAAAATTTCAAAGAGACACGATGGAAGAATTACAACATCCCTTATGTCCGTTTCTACAAAAACGGAAGCATGTACAAGCAAACTAATTACATTTCTCAAGATGAATTTATGAGTATACTGGAGTCAATGTTCTGATATTTTTTGTAATATCAGAACATTCCTCATTTCCATTTATCTGACTGCATTTGTATACTGCAATTTTCTTAAAAGCATTACCCTCATATCACCAGCTTGATTTCTAATATATTTTTATATCTTTTAATATAAATCAGCCACATTAAAGATACACAATACTTCGTAATATTGTATCAGGAAGGGAGTTTGATTTTGCTTGGCTATCTCAAGTATATTCAATTTAAATAGAAAAGTTGAGAAAACTGGAGATTCTCAAGACAACTCCTTGCTCAATAAACTTGTTAAAATAAAAAAAGGAGATAGTATTTTAAGGGAAGGCTTCATAGTTGAGCACAAGCCGTTTATATTCAGGGTTGTATCAAAGGTTACCGGAAAATTTGTAAGTGAAGACAACCATGATGAATTTAGTATCGGCATGGAAGCTTTTAACGAATCTATAAATAAGTTCGATCTTAATAAAGGATCCAACTTTTTCATGTTTTCAGAACAGGTAATAAAAAGTCGTATTATTGATCATTTACGTAAAAATAAAAAAGGTAGTACAGTTTATCCTTTCTCCAGCATTGACGAATATGATGTATTTGAAGAAAAATATCTGACCTCCGACTCCCATTACAATTATGAAAATATCGAAGTAGCTGAAGAAATTGATGCACTTAAAAATGAACTTTTTAAATACGGCATCACCATCTCGGACCTTGCTGTCAATTCTCCAAAGCATGATGACTCCCGCAGGCTTTGTATAAAAATAGCAAGAATACTTGCCGATGACGCTCAGCTTTTTGAGAAGCTTAAAAAAAACAAGACGATACCCAGAAACGAACTGCTAAAAAAAGTAAGCGTTCACAGAAGAACGATTGAAAACAACAGAAAGTACATAATAGCTGTTTCAATAATATTAAAAAGTAATCTTGAAATATCCAATAGAATATTCAAGTATGCAGAGGAGGGGATAAGCTCATGAAACACAGCGGCACCATTGGATATAATACTGAAAATCCAATAGATAGTGCAGATACTGAAAGCTATGATATAGGGATTGTTTATGAAATATTTGATTATGATGTAATTGTCCTTGACTCAAAGGGTCAGTTTGTTTTCCTTCACCGAAGAAATGATATGAAAATTGGCCATACAGTAAAATACAGGCTTTCAGATGTCTTGCCTCGTAGCACTGCAAGGTTTCCCAAACTTTTTCCTTTTTTATCCGCTGCAGCAGCAGTACTTATTACAGTCTTGGTTTTGTTTAAGCTAATAAGTCCTTTTGGAGCCGAGGCTTATGGGTATATAGATATAGATGTCAATCCCAGCACCGGATTTGAGTTTGATAAGGACCTTGAGGTTATCAACATAGTTACTCATAACAGTGACTCCTCTAAATTGATTAATGAACTGGACCTTTGCGGAAAGCCATTAAATGAAGCTTTGGGGGAATATGTGGAAAAGCTCATAACTGAAAGCATAATAAATAAAAAAGCCGATAATTTCGTGCTGTTTTCTGCAGCATTAAACAACAATGAAGACAAAAAGGTTGTAGATTCAATTTTATCTGATTCCAGCAAAAAAGTTAACAGCATTGCCAAAAGCCGCAAACTGAAGATAATAAGTCAAGTTCTCAGCCTTACCCCTAAAGATAAAAAAGCATCTTCAGAAAATAAAATGTCTATGGGAAAATATTATTTATATTTGAAAGCAAGGGAAAACGGCAGCCCATTAAATAAAGACAGCTTAAAAGATATGCCTGTGTACCGTTTGGCACAATTGGCAGGTTTGGTGAAAACCGGCAATAACAGTTCTGCCAATAGCACAAATAATGAAAACATAAAAAGCTCGGCTCAGCCTA
Organism: Pseudobacteroides sp.; assembly: GCF_036567765.1. Taxonomy (NCBI): domain Bacteria; kingdom Bacillati; phylum Bacillota; class Clostridia; order Eubacteriales; family Oscillospiraceae; genus Pseudobacteroides; species Pseudobacteroides sp. The sequence continues at coordinate 65,498 of NZ_DATCTU010000071.1, read as the reverse complement.
CCAATAAGACAGCAACAGCCAAGCCCGTAGCTGCAGTCACGCCTGCTTCTGATTTAAAGGCTTCACCACCTGCACAAAAAGAAACTAATTCTTTACATACAAATACACCTATTTTAAAGGATACCGAATTGCAAAACAAAGCTGCACCAACGCCTACAAAGAGTCAGAATACTGGTGTGAGTCCTGCTCCTTCAAAAATAAGCCCTACAAAAGATAATACTTCAAAGGACGGTACAAACAGACTAAAGCTTGAATTTTATAACAGAGACAAGCTCAAACGCACTCAGGGGATCAGTTTAGATATTAAAATCACCAATACAGGTTCTGGTGAAATAGACCTTAAAAACTTAAAAGTAAGATACTATTTCACAAAAGAAGGTAATTCAAATCCCATATATTCCTCCTATTTCTACAGCCACGGAGAAGAAAGCCTTGTTCATGGAAAGTTTGTCAGTAAACCCGCCAAAGAAGGAACTGAGCATTACCTGGAATTAACTTTTGATTCAGGGACCCTCCTTCCAGGAAAAGAGGTTTATGCGTTTGGATCAATTACTAAAGATGACTGGGGATATTTTGATCAGGAAAATGATTACTCCTTTGAGGGGGAACACAATATTTTTGAAGTGTGGGATAGTATTACCGCTTACATATCAGATACTCTCGTATGGGGTAAGGAGCCGTATTAACAATTTACCATATTAAAAGTGTTAATAATCTTACATTTGGCGGAGCAAATAACTAACGGTTCAACGGGATTTGCGACAGACAAATGTGATAGATTTATCACTTTTAATATATATATAATTTAAAATTAGGAGGTATCCAAAATGGAATGTACAAAGAGAATGAGTTTCAAAAAGCTGTTTTCATTATTGCTTGCACTAACTGTTGTTTGTGCTGCCTTTCCGGCAATAAAGACAGCAGCAGTCGTAAGCCAGCCTTACAAATGGAATAATGTAAAGATTGGCGGCGGCGGCGGCTATGTATGCGGAATTGTTTATAATCCCACTGAGAAAGGTCTTGTTTATGCCCGTACCGACATGGGAGGAGCATATATAAGAAATAAGACCACATTAGAGTGGGAGCCCATTACTGACTGGGTATCACCGGATGAATGGAACCTTTTAGGGGTTGAAAGTATAGCTACAGACCCTGTTGACACTAAGAGGGTTTATATTGCTGCCGGTACATATACAAACAGTTGGACATCAATGAACGGATATATTCTTCGCTCTAATGATTATGGTAAAACATGGGAAAGAACAGAGATGCCTTTCAAAATGGGTGGAAATATGCCGGGACGTTCTGTTGGAGAGCGTTTAATGGTTGACCCTAACAGTAATAATATATTGTATTTTGCAGCAAGAAGCGGAAAAGGTTTATGGAAAAGTACAGATTATGGTAAGACATGGGCAAGGGTCAGCAGTTTCACAAACGTTGGAAATTATGTTGAAGATCCGAATTTCGAATATTCAGCCGATAACCTGGGATTGTGTTTTGTAACCTTTGATTCAGCCAAAGGTACCAAGGGTTCACCTACAAAGGACATTTATGTTGGTGTTGCCGATAAGAAGAATCCCCTCTACGTTAGCCATGACGCAGGTGCAACATGGAGTCCGGTTCCCGGTCAGCCCACAGAAAGTACTTTTAAACAGCATAATAGTAAAGCCTTAAAAATTGGTATACCTCATCATGGAGTTATAAGCAGCAAGGGAATTTTATATGTTACATATTGTGACAGAGGAGGACCTTATCAGGCTGATGATGGTGCAGTTTATAAATATGATACTAATACAGGTATATGGACAGACATAACTCCTCCTTCAGACTATAACTGGGATGGCTCTCCAAAATATGAAAACTGGTATGGTTATTCAGGTTTAAGTGTTGATGCACAGAACCCGGATACACTTGTAATTTCATCGCTTCAGTCATGGTGGCCGGATAACTATTTATTCCGCTCAAGGGATGCGGGAAAAACATGGGATCCAATATGGAAAATGGGCGATTCATGGCCATCAAGAAATATGAAATACACCATGGATATCTCAAAAGCTCCCTGGCTAACATTTGGAAAAAAGATTAATGCAGCAGCCGGTGGTTTGGTAACCGGCAGTGATATAATGGATAGTCCTGCACCAAAACTTGGCTGGATGATGAGTGCCGTTGCAATTAATCCTTTTGATTCCAATGAAATGATGTATGGCACAGGTGCTACCATTTATGGCACAAAAAATTTGACTGACTGGGATAACGGTAAATTCGTAAATATCGAAGTTATGGGTATGGGAGTTGAAGAAACTGCAGTCTTAAGCCTAATATGCCCTCCAATTAACGGCGTAGAACTAATAAGCGGTGTTGGTGATATTTGTGGGTTTGTACATAACGATTTGACTGTAGGTCCTAAAATGATGATGACGACACCTACATTTACGAGCACTACTGGTCTGGATTATGCAGAACTCAATCCAAAGACCATAGTAAGAGTGGGTAATGCCGATAAAGAACAATACGAAATGATTAAAAAAAGCGTTGGTATTTCAAAGGATGGCGGTGCAACCTGGTCGGAAGTTCAACCAAATGTAAGCTATACATTCCCTTCAACCAATGCAGATGACATTGTTCAGGGCGGTACTGTTGCAGTATCTGCAGATGGTTCAACCTTTGTTTGGTCACCAAGCACAAGTCAGGGAGTTATATGCTATGTAAACGGCGGATGGAAATCTGTAAGTACACTTCCTGCCGGTGCAAATATTTGTTCAGATAGGGTTAATCCAAAAGTGTTCTATGCATATGCAAAAAATACTTTCTATACAAGTGAGGACGGCGGTCAAACATTTAAGTCTGTAAAGACCGGCTTGGAAGCTGATTCAGCTAAAATTAAAGCTGTGCCTGGCAAAGAAGGCCATGTATGGATTCCAGGTTCTTCAACAGGTCTTTCATATACAACCGATGGCGGTAAAACAATAAATAAGGTTAATGGAATTACTAGATGTGATGTGGTCGGATTTGGTAAAGCCAAAGCAGGAGAAGATTATCATGCTATTTATATATGCGGCGAAACAGATGGCCTGTATGCTGTCTACCGTTCTGATGACACAGCAAAAAGTTGGGTAAGAGTGAATGACGATCAGCACCAGTATGGCTCCATAAACTACTCAATTACAGGAGATCTAAGAGTTTATGGACGTGTTTTTGTTGCAACAAACGGCAGAGGTATTGTTTACGGCGAGCCAAATGGCACTGTAGTATCACCTACACCGGCAACACCTACTCCTACAGGTCCTGTGCAAGGCAACAAACTTTCAGGCTACATAGCACCTGATTTCACATATAGTGCTGAAGCAGGCAAGACAGTCAAAGCCGGTTTCAAGGTTGAGCTTGTTGGCCTTGGCCGTTCAGCCATTACTGATCAGGACGGTTATTTTGAAATATCCGGTATAACTGAGAAGGTTGCATCCTTCAATGTTAAGATAAGCAAGCCAAGTTATCTTGCCAGAGAAGTAAACAATATTGTAATAAATGGCAGTAAAGTCCTCGGCACTGCAGCATCGCCTGTTCTCATGTGGGCAGGTGACATGGGAAGCCAGGATGGTGCAATTAATATGTCCGATATAATTTTACTGGCCAAGTACTTCAACGCAGTTAAAGGCGATGCAGCATACTCACCGGAAGCAGATTTGAACTCTGATTCATCCATCAATATGTCGGATGTAATGATTTTTGCAAAACACTTTAATGCTACTACTTCAAGCTACCCAACTATAGGACTCCCCCTATAGTATTTCATAACTTGGCGTATGCACTTTTCTCTTTTGTGCATACGCTTTTTTAATGCCCAGATTTCTCATGGCAGCGACCAAGATTGCAAAATCATTTCATGATTCTGTTCTACGATTTTTGTTGCAACAAAAGTGATATAATAATATAATATTTAGAAATAATCACCAACTTTTGTCTTATTACTATACGTAGAAAGGAGATATCCCTATGCCTATAGATATTTCAACTGCCTTGATAATACTGGGTATCCTTGCCTTTCTGATTGGAGCATCTATTTCAAGCAGGCTACGAAATAATACTACGATTAGAAATCATATAAAAAGTTCATGGGGACAAGTCCCTGAAGAAAAATATGAGCCTGGGGATATGGAGTCCATTGCCAGTTTCTACAAAAATACTTCAAAATCCCAAAAAGACTGCTTTATTATAGACAACATAACCTGGAACGACCTTGATATGGATAAAGTATTTAAACGCATAAACAATACACGCTCATCTCCTGGGGAAGAGATTTTGTACAATTTATTAAGAACCCCTGATTTTCATGAAAGCCATCTTGAAGATAAGGAAAAGCTTATGGAGTTTTTTGATAAAAACAACTCTACAAGGGAGAAAATTCAGTTTTTACTTTCTCGCATAGGTAAAAACAGGCAAATAAATCTTTCCCATTATCTCTTTAATGAAGTTAAATATAATCCCTTGAAGTTTAAAATTTACCGGGTACTTTCATTGATACCCTTAGTTTCTGTTCCAATTCTTATATTTAACTTCAAAGTAGGTGTTACTCTACTGGCATTATCTTTTGTAACAAACATAATAGTTTACTCTCTGGCAAAAAACGAGCTTTCAATGGAGCTTGAATCAATAAGCAGAATTATTTCACTTGTAAATTGTGCAATAAAAGTATCTCACTTAGGTGAACTATGCGGTTACGAGGGCAAGTTGAGATCAGCACTAAAAAATGTTTCAAAGCTTGGCAGGCTAAATTATTCCATAATTCAAAACAGCAGCGATCCTTTTGGAGAAACTATTAAAATTGCTCTTTTGGTTGATGTTCTAAATTATGCCAAAATAATCAGACTGGTAGCACGATACCAGGAGGATCTTCTTAGTGTGTATAAAATTATGGGAACGTTGGACAGCACAATTTCCATACTTTCTTACAGAAAAAGCGTTCCATACTTCTTTATACCCAAATTTAGCAGTATCGGCAAAGGCGAAAAAAGTTTTATAAACATTACTGAAGTCTATCATCCGCTAATAAAGGATGCTGTTCCAAACTCCATTGCTTCATCCAACCCCGTTTTGATAACAGGCTCCAATGCTTCCGGAAAATCCACGTTTTTAAAAACTGTTGCGATAAACGCAATCATGGCTCAAACAGTAAACACATGTCTTTGCCGTAAGTATAACAGCAGTTTCTTTAAAGTTTACACATCCATGGCATTAAAGGACAGCCTCGATAATAACGAAAGCTACTACATAGCAGAGATAAAATCTCTTAAAAGAATACTGGACAGCTTTAATGATGAATTTCCTTGCCTATGCATAGTGGATGAAGTGTTAAGGGGAACCAATACCATAGAAAGAATTGCTGCATCAACCGAGGTGCTCGGATACACGGCCATGAGTAATAGCCTGTGCTTTGTTGCAACCCATGATATTGAGCTTACGCATATACTTGAGAACTATTTCACAAACTATCACTTTCAGGAGAAAGTTGAAGGAAACGATGTTCTTTTTGATTATAAACTTTATGAAGGCAGGGCTTATAGCAGAAATGCCATAAAGCTTTTAAAGCTTCTTGGCTATGATGACAGCATTGTAGGCGAGGCCGAAAATCGAGCATCTCATTTTACAAAAGAGGGCGTATGGAAAAAATACGGTGCAAACAATAAAAGTTTAAATAAACACCAAATATAGACTATGCAGGAGGCAGCAGCTGTATGAACAAGCATGACATAATCGATGTTTTAAATGAAATCGGTGTATTACTTGAAATCAAAGGTGAAAGCTTTTTTAAATCAAAGGCATATTACGAAGCATCAAGAGCAATTGAGCTTATGGATGAGGATATTGAACTTCTTGTAAATGAAGACCGGCTTAAGGAGGTAAAAGGCTTTGGCACCGCTTTAACCCAAAAAATCCGAGAGCTTGTGACAACAGGCAGGCTGGCGTACTATGAAGAACTTAAAGAGTCAATACCTCATGGGCTGATTGATATGCTCAAAATTCCAGGTCTTGGTCCTAAAAAAGTGCGTGCCGTTTATGAGAAGCTCGGTATAACTACTATTGGTGAGCTTAAGTATGCATGCTTGGAAAACAGACTAACAAAGCTTACAGGATTCGGGGAGAAAACACAGCAGAAAATACTTGAAGGCATCGAAAACCTCAATAAATACGCCGGCAAATTCTTATATCCCCATGCATACAGGCTTGCTTCAGAGCTACTGAAGCCATTAAAAGAAAGCATTCATGTTGTACGCTGCAGCGAATGCGGAAGCCTCAGAAGAAAGAAGGAGGTAATAAAGGATATAGATATTCTGGTCAGCTGCAGTAAAAGCTCGGAGATAATGGATATATTCACAAAACATCCTCTTGTTGAAACTATAACCTCAAAGGGTGACACCAAGTCCAGTGTCATATTAAGGGAAGGCATAAGTGCCGACTTGAGAGTTGTGACAGATAAGGAATATCCATATGCACTCCACCATTTTACAGGAAGCAAGGAGCATAATACGGCCCTAAGGCATTTGGCAAAGCAAATGGGTATAAAGATGAACGAGTATGGGCTTTTTAAAGACAATTTACTGATTGAGTGCATCACTGAAGAGGATATTTTCAGGGTTTTCGGCATGGAATTTATTCCTCCCGAGCTAAGAGAAAACAACGGGGAGTTTGCCGCTGCTTCTTCGGGAATGCTGCCTAAACTCATTGAGCAAAAAGACGTTAGAGGTATTTTTCATGTTCATACAAATTACAGCGATGGCTCATGCAGCATTGCGGACCTAGTGACATATTGTATCCAAATGGGCTACAGTTATATCGGAATATCGGACCACAGCCAAACAGCTTATTATGCGGGCGGGCTTAAAGTAGACGATATAAAGAGACAGCACGAAGAAATTGATAAACTAAATGAGAAGTCTGGTAATTTTAAAATACTTAAGGGTATTGAGCTTGATATACTTCCTGACGGAAGCGTGGATTATAACGATGAAGTGCTGTCCTGGTTTGATTTTACAATTGCTTCGGTACATTCATCCTTCAGTATGGATGAACAGGAAATGACCGACAGGGTAATAAAAGCCATGAAAAACAAATATGTCAACATTCTTGGCCACCCTACCGGAAGGCTGCTTCTCTCAAGAGAACCCTTCAAAATAGACATGAAAGAGATTATTAAAATCGCAGCACAAGAGAATGTTATCCTTGAAATAAACGCAAACCCTCACAGGCTTGACATGGACTGGAGATACTTAAAGAGTGCTCTTGAGGAAGGCTGCATGTTTGTTATCTCACCGGATGCCCATAGCATAGAGGGTATAAATGATATTGAGTATGGCATAAATGTAGCAAGAAAAGGATGGCTTGCAGCTGAGAATGTTATTAATACAATGGATATTGGAAATATAGCTGGATTGCTAAATATTGGTCATTAGACTATGGGTTTTTAGACTTTATTGGTTTTAGCCACCATCTTCTTAGCCATTTTGTCCATGATCCACGCGAAAAACAACTTAACAGGCCCAAGCCTTACATCATAATAATATCTGGATTTAAACCAGCCTTTGCTTTCATAGTAACATCTATCCACCGATGTAGCTTCCTGTGTTTCTATACCGTTTCTTGCAAAATAGAATATGGCAAGGTCTTTGAACGTAGGTACAGGAGGCTTATTATTTTCTAGATCTTGTAAAAATCTTCTTGCAGCATCATCTAACGCTTTATTGGACTTTTCCGGGATCGGCTGGCCAGGTATCAGTGTAATGCATACTCCCTTACTTATACCAAACCCCCAGAACTTCATTGCTTCATTTAAATATTTTACTATGCCATTTCCTCCGTAAACCCCTTGGGTGACAATAGCCATAAACCTTTTGCCGTACATGTTTGGCCTGTGAAAAACAAATGCCAGCCTGTCTAAAAGACTCTTTGCCAGTGCAGGCACCTGAAGTGAGTAGTTGGGAACAGCCATTATCAATCCGTCAGCAGCCATGATTTTTTTATATATTTCATCCCTGTCATCCTTAAGTGGACATTTATCCTCCCCTTTAAAGAGACATACAAAGCATCCTAAACAGTTTTTAATACTTCTATCTTTTAAAAGTATCCATTCTATCTCGATACCTTGCGTATCAGCAAACTTCCCGGCAACATATTCGGCAACCTTATATGTTGCTCCCTTTCTGTGGCCGCCATGTATTATAACAATCTTCATAATATATCCTCCCTTACTATAAATTATATCGACAAATTCCATAATTTTATAATTACATTCTAATTATACTATGTTAAGCCTTATTAGGTAATATGGGAACGCCTTTCGTAACTCATTATTTACTCATGCACTCAAAATATTGTAATGCGTCATTTACAAACGTGATAATTTATGATATTATTATCTTAAATTAGTTTCAATATATTATGTATAGCCAACTCGGGGATTCCACTCACTGTGTATAACTAGTTTTACAGTTTGATATATGTTGGAAAAGGTTATGAATACTACCTATGCTATCAAGCAATTTACACAACACCTGAATATATATTATATTTTTTAAGCAGATAGAATTTTTTCGATCTGCTCCTTTTTATTTCATCGTATATGTTTATAAAATATGTTCACTTTTAAACCTAAACTTACCCTAAAACGTGATACCTTAAATATTCTGCCATTTATTATCAATAAAGTGCTGGCATTATTTCTAAATATAGTGTAAAATACTTTTAACATATACTATAGGTTGTTTTGCATTATACTGTTAAATGAACTACAGCTATCTTTAGAACAATGTACGAATCTTAAATAAAGAGGTGTCAGAATTGTTTATCTTAAGCAACGCAAAAAAGCTTTATAGTTTAATCGATAAAAAAATAGCCCTGCAATTTATATTAGTCCTATCCTCTAGCCTTATACTATCTATATTATTATCCAAATTTTTATGGATAAAATACTTGGGTATGTGTCATACCATATTGGAAGTGACTTGTGTTTTTATTGCATTGTCCTCATTTTTAATAATATGGCTTAGCCATGATGTGCGGAAGTATTCGCTCACGACTCTTGGCTTCGGCTTCCTGTCAGTGGCTGTTTTCGACATTTTTCATGTTATTTATTACCCGGAATTAAAATTATTTCCCATAGGATACGATGATTTATCAACAAGGTTTTGGGTTGTTGGCAGAATTTCCGAAGCAGCAATATTAACCCTATCTACATATAAAGCAGGTATATTCTCAAAAAACAAGTATATGCTTCTTACCATTTCATTATTTTACTCCTTTGGGGTTTCCATGGCACTTATAAATTTTCCCTCAATTATGCCGACTCTTTTTATTCCTTCTATAGGTGTAACTAATGTGAAAATAGTTCTCGAGTACGCAATTATAGCCCTATTTATCTTTGGAATATATCGCATTTCAAAGATGAAAAGAAAAAGCAAGATGATTTCTTACAGGCATATTTATTTATCTATACTTTTACTGATTTCAGCAGAGTTTTGTTTTACAAAATATGTATCCTATTCATCGTTCAGCACTACAATGGGCCATGTACTTAAAGTAGCAAGCTACTTTTACGTATATTATGGTATTTATGTAAACAATATAAAATACCCTTATGAAAAAATGAAAATAGCAAAAAGTAATCTTAAAGAAACAAAGAAAGAATTGTATGCTATCTTAAACGGATTGCCTTTAGCACTGGCTACATATGACAATAGCCTGCATGTGGCTTTTATAAACGACAAAGCCCTTGAGCTTTTAGAATGTAATCGTAAAGATGTATTAGGCCTGACTGCTGATGAAATGGCAAAGAAGTTTATGTGCACAGACTTTATTCAAAAGAAAAACTTGATTGCACATTCTATCACCAGCAATAAAAATATTCCCCCCGCACTAAGCCATTATACAACACAAAAGGGAAATCAGCTTGATTTAAGTATAAGTACCTTCAAATACAACCGGGGTTTAATGGTCTCATTCTCTGATGCAAAAAAAGATCAGGAGCTTGCCGACCTAGAGATTCAGACATTAACTATTTTAAATTCATTAAGTAATCTTGTATTGTTGACAGACAGCAATGCAAGAATTATTCTTGCTAATAAGGCTCTCTTGGAGTTTATTGATATGGATTTCAAAAATATCGAAGGTATGCATATAAGGGACTTTAATACCCTTCTTAGCTTCAGCATAGATGGAATTCCTTACAGTTCCATTAAAGGAAAAATCAAAATGAGCAAGCCCACTGAAGCTTCATTAAAAACATTAGACGGCAATACAAAACATGTCCTTTTTCACAGTAGCCCGATCAAGAATACAAAGGGGCAAACTATTGGACATATTGGAGTATCATCAGATATAACACAATACAAAAAGGAGCAGGAAAAGATACTCCAGCAGGAAAAATTGGCAATAATGGGACAAATGGGAGCAGGTATAGTTCATGAAACCAAGAATCACCTAGCTTCTATTAAAGGGTACTGTCAGCTTTTATCCATATCCTCAAATGAAAAGTCAAAAAAATATATTGAGAGAATAGAATGCATTTCTGGAGACCTTAACAGGGTTATCATTGACTTCCTTACTATAGCAAAACCTTCCCCGCCGATAATGGATATCGTTTCATTAAATGAAATCATCGAATCAATGCGGTATATGCTGGAGAGCCCTTCGTTTATAAAAGGCGTTAAAATAGACATAGACTTGGCTGAGTTTGATGGTGACATTATAGCAGATGAATCGGGAATAAAACAAATAATTCTCAATATGACCAAAAATGCAATTGAGGCAATGTCAGGCGTAAGTGATGCAAGGCTTTGCATACAAACCAGTTTAAGTCGTACCGGGGATGATGCACTACTCATAATAAGCGATAATGGCCATGGCCTCTCACCAGAACAGATAAAAACGCTTGGCACCCCTTTTTATACAACTAAATCAGCGGGCACCGGTCTAGGTCTTAGTGTATGCTATAGAATTATAAAGGAGCACAATGGGAGAGTGGAGGTGGAAAGCACAAAAGGTAAAGGTACAAAATTTACAATCAGCTTTCCTCTTTACACAGATAACAGCACATACCAACTTTCTAACACATCTATGCTTCTGCCTGCAGCTTATCTTCGTGCAGAAGCTGTAGAAAGGTTTGGTACATATAAGTAGTACTATTAAAATCCAAGCCCTCCCATATGCAAAGCATCTAAATTTCTATCAAAATAGGCAGTATCATAGGCTTTCTCTTAGTTTTCTGGTATATATACTCCCTAAGCGTATCCTTAATCGCCCCCTTCTTGGAGGACCAGTTTCTTCCTTCAGACTTTAAAACCGCTTCCTTGCATACCTGTTTTACTTCATCCATAAAAGGTTCAGACTCCCGAACATATACAAAGCCCCTAGAAATAATGTCCGGCCCTGTAATTACGTTGCCCGTTTCCCTCTGTATAGTCACAACAACAATAATAAGTCCATCCTCAGATAGGTGTTTTCTATCTCTTAATACCACACTTCCAACATCACCAATGCCAAGCCCGTCAACAAGAACTTTTCCTGAAGGTACACTGCCGTTTATTTTTGCTCCATCGGAATTTATTTCAAGGACTTGTCCAATCTCCATTATTATTATATTCTCCTTCTCCATGCCGAGGCTCTGTGCAAGGTTGGAGTGTTTCTTCAGGTGTCTGTATTCACCATGAACAGGCATAAAATATTTAGGTCTTACAAGCCGCTGCATAAGTTTGAGCTCCTCCTGACATGCATGACCAGAAACGTGGATATCTGCAAGTGCTTCATATATCACTTCTGCACCTTTTTTAAAAAGGTCATTTACAACACCCGATACGGATTTTTCATTACCGGGAATAGGTGTAGCCGAAATCACTACCAAATCTCCCGGTGCTATGTCAACCTGCCTATGCTCCCCTATTGCCATTCTTGAAAGAGCAGACATGGGCTCTCCCTGACTTCCCGTGGAAATTATGACAAGTTTATCCTGATTAAGGTTTTTTATACGTTCAATATCAACAAGTACTCCCTCAGGTATGTTGAGATATCCCAATTCCATGGCCTTTTTAGTTACATTTATCATGCTTCTGCCGCAAACAGCAACCTTACGATCGTACTTGACTGCGGCATTCACTGCTTGCTGAATTCTGTGGATATTTGACGCAAAGGTTGCAACAATTATTCTGCTCTTTGCATTCATAAAAATTTCTTCAAAAGTCTCTCCAACGGTCTTTTCAGACATTGTATATCCCCGTCGTTCCACATTGGTGCTATCACTCATAAGAAGTAGTACACCCTTCTTGCCAAGTTCTGCAAACCGTGGTAGATCAATTGGCTCTCCGGAAATAGGCGTATAATCCACCTTAAAATCCCCTGTATGCACAACAATTCCTACCGGAGTATGTATCGCAAGTGCAACTGCATCTGCAATACTGTGAGTAGAACGGATGAATTCCACCTTAAACGCACCAAGCTCTAAAGTTTGGCCCTGCACTACCGTTTCCAGCTTGCAGCTTGAAAGAATTCCGTGCTCTTCCAGCTTGTATTCCAAAAGGCCTAATGAGAGCCTGGTTCCATATACCGGAACATTGATTTCTTTTAATAGATAAGGAAGTCCTCCAATATGGTCCTCATGGCCATGAGTCACAATAATCCCTTTTATCCGTTCCATATTCTTTGTTAAGTATGTAGTATCAGGCAGAACCAAATCTATACCCAACATTTCATCATCTGGAAATGCCATACCACAATCTATAACAATAATATCTTCACCATATTCAAATACTGTTATGTTCTTCCCTATCTCCCCTAATCCTCCAAGGGGAATAATTTTTAGCTTCTTCTTACTTTTCGCCACTATAAACCTCCAAATGTAATTTGTATATTCTTTCTATATATTCTTCCCAAATCCTTTTTAAGGAATTACTATTTTTGAAATCTTTTTTTATTTTTCTAGACATCTTGAATAAAAAAGAACATCGGAGGAAATATCCAACCGGATGTTCTTTTATTATTTAGCCTATTTATTCTATTAAGGACTGGTCATACAGATTTATTGAACTTGGCTGCAACCAGTATAACATCAGACATATTGATTGCTCCGTCACCATTTACATCACATTTTCTGTCATAATTACCGCCTGTTGAAACAGCATTGAAATGTGATGCAATAAGTATTACATCCGACATATTAACCACCCTATCTCCATTTATATCCTCAGGTGCTGACGAAGCCGGAGTGTTAGTCGGGGTGCTTGTCGGGGTGTTTCTCAATGTACTGGTAGGTGTACTCGTTGGTGTGTTTGAAGGTGGTGTGCTTGGTCCGTTATCACCTACAAGGGCTATCTGGGGAATAGGCGGTGCAGCCATACCGCTGCCTATGAAGAACCCAGTGTGAGGCGGCTGATTGTAAGCAACATTCTGCCATGCAACCCCATTTCTGTAAATAGGATCATGCATCAAAGTGTAAATCCTTCTATTTGTAATACTGGTAGTAGTATATATGCGAAGAGCAGTGTTGTCACTTGTCCTGCAAATAAGTTCCTCTCTCCAATCTCCGAGTATATCCGCCTGCAGGTTCGGATTGGACTTTGTGCCGTTGATTTTAGTACAACCGGTAGCACTAAGCAAAGTGCCTCCACCGTGTTTTGTTATTGTAGTGCCGTCCAGAAGCTCTCTTAGTTCATCCCCATCCCACCATATGGCATGGTTAGTTGACCCTGGAGCACTTCCAAGGTTCTGACCTGTAGCACTAAATAATGGTGAACCTGAAGCCCACATTTCTTCCCCGGGAGATGAAGCTACAATATCAGCAGTACAAGCTCTTCCCGTATCAGCATCAGCATTCCATCTGAAAAGAATTGCACCTGTTCTTGCGTCATGCAAGTCAGCTCCGCCTTCCCCTTCATGACAAGACCATACCTCCAGGCCTGCTCTATTGGGATTGAGGTCTCCAAAGTGCATGGAATCCCCATGTCCTAAACCAGTGGTATACATTCCCTTGCCATCATCATCTATAGCACATGCACCGTATATAATCTCATCCTTACCGTCGTTATCAACATCTCCAACACTTAGGTTATGATTGCCCTGTCCTGCAAATTTGGTATTTGTGTTACTGTCAAAAAGCCACCTCTTTGTAAGCTTTCCGCTTCTAAAATCCCATGCTGCAATAGTCAACCTGGTATAATATCCGCGGCACATGACTATACTTGGCTGAACCCCATCAAGATAAGCCACACAAGCTAGAAAACGATCTACACGGTTGCCGTAGTTATCCCCCCATGAGGAAACAGTACCTCTTGGAGGATCATAGTTTACAGTTGCAAGGGCTTCGCCTGTCATCCCGCTGAATACTGTAAGAAACTCAGGACCTGCTAATATGTATCCGTTGCCATTTACATAATTTGCATTTGCATCACCTATTACCTTGCCTTTACCATCCTTCGTACCGTCTGCGGTTTTGCATGCAACCTCTGCCTTTCCGTCACTGTCAAAATCCGCAACCATGAACTGGGTGTAGTGTGCACCACCGCGGATATTTTTGCCGAGGTTTATTGTCCACAAGCGAGTACCGTTCAGTTTATATGCTTCAAGACATACAGGATCAGTAACACCAGAATTTGCATTATCCTGAGTAGCACCTTCCCACTTTATAACAATCTCATATTGCCCATCTCCATCCAAATCACCAGTGCTGCAATCCCCTGCTTGATATCCGCTGATCGGTGCTTTAATAGGTACTGTAAGATAATTCTGCCCCCATACAGAAGCTGTCTCAGATGCAACTTGTTCCTGGCCATTTAGAACAGGACGCACTGTATAGGTTGAGCTTGTGGCTCCGCTTGCATCAAGATAGTTGGTACTTGTAGTAAGCGGTGAATCGTTTAATTTGGTACCATTCCTATAGACATTAAATCCAATGCTTTCCGGGTCTGTACCAAACATACGCCAGCTTACAAAAACCCCATTACTAACCTTTACTGCCACAAGACCCCTGTCCAGTTTTTCCATAAGTCTTAACGGTGCTGCATCAGCCCATTGGCCTGGTATGATCATTAGCCCGATCTGCACCATTACCAATAATAGCAGGAAAAATCTCTTTGTGTTTTTTTTGCACTCGTTCATTAAAATAACCCCCTTTTATATTTAAGCACAATCAAAAAAATATAGATTAAGAGTGATAAGTCTTCATCTGCGAAGGTATACTTATATTTTACTATATTGGCTAAAATCTATAAATATCTTGTTCAATTAGAGATGCGTAAATGGTAAATTTTTTACGGGTATCAAATTAAAATTATTTGAAAAGCACCTCCATTCTATCTATATTGGGTCCGTCTTTTAGAACTGCAGAAGTCCTTATTACATTTATTCCAGCCTTTAAGTTTACCCCAATATATTGCCTGCCCCATTTAGTCCAACTACCTGTTGAATCAAAACTCAGCCGACTGCAAACCAAGCTGTCGTTTATACGTATCTCCAAGGGTCTGTCAATGTCCGCACCATTAGCATACCAGAAGTTTAAAGTATATAAACCGTCATTCTTTATATTTATAACCCAATCAATATAACCTCCTACCTCATTATTGAAATTTATATAGCCGCTGCCGGAAAAACCGGTGTTGGTGGACTCCTCCATGCTTCTTGAAAAGGCTGCCTTTTCTCCCTCATATACATCAGCCTTATGGAATAGCTGGCTCGATGGTATTATCTCTTGCTTTTGTGAGTCACTTCTCCAGGACAGCTTGACTTGACAAGATTTAACATCTTCAAAGTATTCCAGCTTTATTTCATAACACTTTCCCGCCTCCAAGTCGATGCTTCCCTCTGTAAGCACCGGTGATTGGGACTTCCAGTTATCTATAATCAAGGTATTGTTTACCCATAATCTCACTCCATCGTCAGCATATGTACTAAAGGTATACCTTTCGGAAAATCTGGGAACCACAAAGCCTGTCCATCTTACCGAAAAAGTATCTTCTCCAATCATAGCATCCGGGGCGTTTTCAGCCCACCTGAAGTTAACTTCCGGATCAATTCTGCTTATAACGTATTGGGTAAAATCACTGCAGTTATAATACTCTCCAATAAGCCCTTTACTCATAATGGTTTCGATTTGCTGGGGTGTTGGCACCGGCTTGGGTGTTGGTACCAGCTTGCTTGTTTGTAACTTCAGCGGAGTTGATTGAGGTAAAGTTGGTATAATCATTGGTGTTGGTAATGTTGAAACAGCATGTGTCACAGGTAATGACGAAGATCTCTCCTTTGGAGTGGGTTTAATGCTTTCGGAAGCAGACGGCTGTTTTGTAACTAGTTCAGCCTTTTCATTATTTACATTGGTATCTGTATTATCAGAACGAATCCTTCCTAAAAGCACTCCTAATTCTGTTGTATATAATTCTTCAATAGATATTTTCCTGCCATTCTTTCCAGCCTCTGAATAAATATAATACCTTCCCATGGAAAGATCAATTCTCTCAGCCTTTTCCCTGAGTCCTTGCGGAACTTTGACAACCTCTGCATTCAAGAGGCTGCTGTATGTCTTATTTATATCTTTTTTTATTCTATTAAGAAATTCATCAAACTTTTTTTCCCCTTCAGTTTCTTCCTTAACATTGTCATTTTCCAATTCAGCCGCAATCAATATGGTGCCCCTCTCGTCATTTCCCTTAACATAACCCATTTCCCTTGATTTCTCTATGATCAACCTTATAGCATTATTGATATCTATGCCTTTTACTTTTATATTTTCCATTAGAATCTTTCCATCTATGTTTAAAGCCCTGATATCATCTATGCATTCGTTGTCATCTACTTCTAGTTCAATACTTGGATTAATGTCTATGCTCATATACAAGTAGGGCTTGCTGGTATCAAAAAAGAAATGGAATGAAGCCAGAATAATCAGTAATAAGGAGGCTATAGCTGCAAATACAGGATAAAAGTATTTTTTGTTTGCCTTGCTATCCTGAATAATATCACTATCACTTATAAGGATTTTTTGCCCTTTATATATCCCCGGTCTCTTCTTGATCCTTTTAAACACCACATCATCAGTCATTACAATGGCTTCATCTTCATCAATCCTGATAACTACCCCTATATTATCCAAATCATTCATATTTATCCCTCTTTTCCATGTTCACAACAAACCCCTTAAGATCATCGAGCCTGCTCCTTAGTATCAGGCTCACTGCGATAATGAATTTTCTATTTCTGACAACCGTTTTTTTGCTGATTTGAATTTTTTTAAGGAGATCTGATAACGGAATACATCTTTTTCTAATCATCTTTTGGTATAATACCTCATCTTCAGCCAAAACCCTTGCAATTTTAATGGACATCATCCTTGAGTCCTTATGTTTCGGTGAGCTTGATATCAAATCCCCTAAGGAAATTTCATAGTCTGAAAGACTCTTCTCAAAAAGATCAATTTCTTCAGCCAGTTCAATTTTTTCAAACTGATAATGAGAATTGGATATCATATACTTATTGCTAAAATCATGATCATCCTCTATTGAAGAAAACAGAAGATTATTTTCATGCCTCTTATTCTTTCTCAAATTGTCAATAAGCCTATGCTTTATAACCATGTAAGAGTATTTGTAAAAGTCCCCGTTTCTCTTATTGTCAAAATTATCAATAGCTTCATTGAAAGCTAATAGTCCTATACTGAATTCTTCACTGTTCTTATTGTCTATATATGACCCTACAATATTGGAAACTAACTTGGTTATATATAATATGTTATCTTTAATGAATTCTTCTTTTAGATTTGTGTCTCCTGACTTAATCTTTGCAACTATGTATTCAACACTGTTTTTGTCTTCCCTAAGATTAAAACCCAATTTAAACAAATACTATCACACCCCTGTTATTTATGCGTAGCCGCTGATCTTTTTGGGATATATTTTATGTGAAACGCTTTTCATACACTCATATTAAACTTCAATGCAACCTTTATTACATCACTCATGTTAATTACGCCATCGCCATTTAGATCGCAGTTTCTGTTACTTTCAGTCACCTGGGTGTTAAAATTTAAGGCAATCAGTATAACATCCGCCATGTTTACTGCCCTGTCCTTGTTTATATCTTCCACCGGTAATTGGGCAGTAGCAGTTGGTGTATTTGTTGTTACAGGTGTATTGGTTGGGACTTTTGTAGGGGTAGAGGTGTTTGTGGGAGTCGGTGTATTAGTATTCTTTGCAGGTGTAGGTGAATTAAGAGGCAGCTTCAGGTTTTCGTATACTAACCTTGCAAGCTGTGTCGCTCCCTGTCGGTTAGGGTGCAATGTATCTCCCGTCATGTAAAGTGCAAGGGTAGCATCAGGCCCTATGGATGTGAAATATGCCGAACTTAAAACATTAAGGTCCAGCAATTGTACATTCTCTTCCTTTGCCAAGGCGATGGTAGCTTGCCTGTACCATCTGCCGACAGCAGTATGTACATTTGCAGAATTAAAGTCCGTCGCCCTTCCCTGGGGAGTTGATAACACAACGGTAGCACCAGCTGCCTTTGCCTTTACTACCATATCTCTCATTATTTCTTTAAACTGTGCTTCTGTAGTGTTGTTTTTTGTATTTGTATCATTTATACCAAGCTGTAGAATAAAATAGTCACCGGGCTTTATATATTTCATGATTGCCTCAAATTGCCCGTCATCGCGAAAACCCCTTGCAATCTGTCCACTTGTCGCCATGTTTCTTATTTGAAAGTAGTCGGTGCTTACATACTTCGGAAGCATCTGTCCCCATCCAGCCTGTACGCTTGTGTCTAAAGGGTAATAATTACACACAGTTGAATCTCCGCCAATGTATATGGTCCTGTTTGTTACCGGACTATCCGACAGCTTCCTGATTTCCAGAGCACTAAGAGTAAATGCCGTACCCGCTTTACCCTCGGTTACCAATAAATTTAACTGGCCATCAGTTATCGGTATCTGGAATTTATCCACTGCATTGTTTCCGGTCATGTTCATAACCTGGAATACACCTTCAGCTGCCACGCTTGCCCTGCTTGTGTTTCCCAGTGTGACCGTCACCTCATATAAACCGTTGGGAAGGTCTACATTAAATGTGTTTGTACTTTTTGTCCCAAAAGTCACAAATTGGACAGCATCGCTAGCCGCTCCACTGCCCGATGCTGTGACATTTTTCATATTTTGAGGGGTATTAAACCCATATCCCAAAGACTTACTATATGCGGTAGATGCACTTACCCCGACATAGCCAGGTTGTACTGCACCGCCTCCAAAATCAAATTTATAATCTGCTGCAGCCTTGACACCAGAGCCGCCTGTATTAAAGCCTATTACTGTAAAGATAACAAATGAACTTACAAATTTGCTTAGTTTTTTCCATCTATACATATTCTAACTCCTCCACTTTAATCTATTATTACATTAAACTTCAATGCCACCCTTATTACATCACTCATGTTTATTGCCCCGTCATTATTTATATCGCACCTTTTGTTGCTTTCATTAACCGATCCGTTAAAGCTTTGGGCAATTAGTATAACGTCTGACATATTTACTATTTTGTCTCGGTTTATATCCTCAGGAATAAAAATCGGTGTGTTGGAAGGCTTAGGTGTTGGAGTAATTATTGGCTTCTGAGTAGGAGTACTTGTTGGAGTGGATACATCAGAACTTATTAGATATTTTGCCATGTCCAGCCCTGCTTCCTTTACCCCCTCCGAAACTATCCTTGCTATCTGTGTGGCACCAACGTCAGTAAAATGTGTATAATCCGTTCCATTGGATGAAACCATATAAAAGGGATAAACCTTATCATATCCTAAAGATGTATAGTAGCTGATACTTTTACTCATTAAATCAATACAGGGTACATTCTTTTCCTTTGCCACTTCTTTCATGGCTGTACAATAGGCAGGGAAATCATTTTTAAAAATCCCATTAGAATAATTCAATCTTGCTACAGGCGTAATAAGAACCGGTATTGCACTTTTGGCCCTTGCTCTGTCAATAAATTGTCTCAAGCATTCCTTGTAAGTGGTATTGGGTTCTGCATAACGCTCAGGCTTGCTTATGGTTGCATCATTGTGACCAAACTGCACAAATAGATAATCATTAGCCTTTATTACATTTATGATCTCATCCAGGCGACCATCAGCTATAAAGCTTTTGGAACTCCTGCCCGCTATAGCTTTGTTTACAAACAAAATATCTGTGGTAAAATACTTGGCAATAAATTGCCCCCAACCCGCCTGGGGTGCATAGCTTGCTGAATAGGTCTGAACTGTGGAGTCCCCGCAAATATATACAGTAGGCTTTGCCGCTGCTGCCTCAGTATTTAACAGCCCTTGCGGAATCATCATAAGACATGTAAACAATACAAACAATATCAAGCTTATACTTATAACTTTTCTCATAGTATGTACCTCCCGTAAATTAAAAAAAGCTTCCATAATATAATGCGTATAAATTTTTTATTTAAGGGTGCTTTTTTAAAAAATAATTCGCATATTTACCGGAGACTTATTATTGAAAGCTCCTTACGGTAAATGTATACTTAGATTATTCCTTTAATAATTTCCAGTATGGTAATCAGGGAGGTTGCAAATAATGATAAAAAACTATAAGAAGGTTTTGTCCATACTCTTGGTATTTTTTTGTTCTTCCGCAGTTTTTCTATTCCTTGGCAAAGCCGTATCTGCTGAAACCTATTCCGCATACATCATGGGGTACTTTAAGCAGGAAACAGGTGGTTATGGCCTAAATCTCTGCTACAGCACCGATGCTATGAACTGGAAAAATATAAATGACGGTAAAGCCGTGCTCTATGCAAAGTTAGGTACAAAAGGAATTCGAGATCCATACATTCGTAGGAAACAGGACGGAACTTTTGTAATAGTAGCCACCGACATGCTTGGAACCAATTGGTCGGATCACAGCCAGTACATACATGTTTGGGATTCCGATGACCTCATAACTTTTAAAAACGAGCGTTTATTGAAAGTGCACTCAACAAACATGCACGCATGGGCACCTGAGGTATTCTATGACTACAATAAAAAGCAATACGGCATCATATGGTCGGGAAACACCAACTATAATCGTACATATGTAAACTATACCACTGACTTCAATACAATAACCGAGAGCGAGGTATTTTTTGATCCGGGATATGACGTAATAGACTCTGACGTAATTCAGCATAACGGTACAGCTTATTTGTTTTTCAAGGATGAGCGTTCCAGCGGAAAATCAATTAAAGCTGCCAAATCCACAACATTAAACCCAAACAGCTTCAACGTATTTACCCCGAATTTTATCACGTCCGCAGGCACTGAGGGCCCCTTCGTATTCAAGGACAACAACTCCAACACATGGTATATGTATGCTGATCTTTTCAATCAAAATGGCAAATTCGAATGTTGGAAGACAACAGACTTAGGTGCTACTTCCTGGACAAAAGTGGCAAACATCAGTGTTCCGGCAGGCGTAAGGCACGGAAGTGTTGTTAGCGTGACCCAAACTGAATTGGACGGCATACTTGCAGGAAAGCCTATTGCCACGCCCACCCATACACCTACACCAACCGCTGCACCTACTTCCACACCAACCGCTACTGCTTTTTCCTACAGCGTTTCAGGTTATATATCTCCCGACTTTTCTTTCCCTGAAAGTTCAAAATCCATACTGACTTCAGGGTTTAGGGTTGAGATTACACAAACAGGCAAGTCAACATCTACCGATCAAAACGGGTATTTTATAATTAGGGATGTACCGAAAAGCAGTTCAGGCTATACATTGAGGATAAGCAAGGGAGGCTATCTGACTCGAGAATTAAAAGACATTATAATAGACTCAAACCTTCAGATTTCTACACAGATTTCTCCAATAAAACTCTGGGGTGGGGACTTTAATAAGGACAATTCCATTAACATGGCAGATATTATAATATTGGCAAAATGCTTTAGCAGCATAACCAATGATTCCAATTATGATGCAGGTATTGACCTCAACATGGACGGATCTATCAACATGAGTGATGTAATTATTGTTGCAGTAAATTTTAATAAGACAAATTTTAATTATTAGGTTATTAGGTTAATAAGAAATCTTTAAAATGGTACCATCTATTCTATTTGACCCAAATTAGTATGTTAAAACATTTATAAATTTTCTAGAAAGGAATTGTTAAAATTATAGCGAATATTGATATACTAGTAAATTTTTAGAATAGTTATATTTTACTGATCGTTATAAACTGAAATTAATAGGTGGGTTAAAGATGGTATTTACTAAAATAATCACTCCTGATAATACGAATATAAAAAAGGATGATTTGAGGTTTTACTTATTTTCAAGTCATTTATATCTTCTTTGCCTTATAATTCATGCAGCACTTGCTACATTTTAAAAGAATTAATGATACTTATGGGCATTTAACAGGCGATAATGTGTTGGTTCAAGTTGTTGAAATTATAAAAAATAGCATTTTTTATAAAGATTTAATATGCAGGTATGGCGGAGAAGAATTTATAATATTGTTTACAAGAACTTCTATGGAGAGGGCAATAACAGAGTCTGAGAGAATTCGTAAAGAAGTTGAACAGTATAGTTTTATTTTTAACGATGAAATAAAAGATGGTCAAGTAACAGTAAGCATCGGTTTGGCATATTTTGATGAAAATATGCCAAATGGTATCGAGAGTATACTTGAGCTCGCAGATAAACGACTTTATACTGCTAAAGCTTCAGGAAAGAATAAATTGATTTATCAATAGAATTTGAATAGCTAGGTCTAAAAAATTTCCTGCCCAAATTACCTGCTTATACAGGATTTGGGCAGGTGTTTTATATAGATACCAAACTGATATATAACTTTTCAGTTCGGTATCCATAGAGGGAATAATCTTATCATTACGGTCTTCTTATTGGTATTGGTCCCGGAGTGGGTATTGGCCCTGGTGTGGTTTTTTGTATAATACCCGTAGCATTTGGAGGCGGCATCTTGTGATCGTCAGGCGGTATATCTGGCCTCCTTGAGGGTACTGCAGGCGTGGAAATTGGTCCGCCCGGCACCCATGTAGGCTTTGACCCTGGCGTTATTTCAGGTTTCATAGTAGGCACAGGCACCCATGTAGGTATATTTCCCGGTGTGATATTAGGCTTTCCTGGCGGTTTACCGGGCTCTGTTCCTGGAAACGGACCCTTCCCATGTTTGTCTCCAATATGCTCATGCCTGTCTTCGTCATCAGGAGGTCTTTCTCCTTCCTTTGGGCCTTCACTTGGCATTCCCCTTGTAGGAGTAGGTGTTGATTTTACTGGCTGCATGCCCGGTGTCGTTACTGTTATAGGTGTTGAAACCGAATTTGAAGTTGGATATGGGGTAGACTGATATATAGCAGTATGCAAATCCATGGCCGCAGGAGTAACCGTAGCCGCTGCAGGAGTACATAAACTGCTTTTGGGAGTTTCCTGCATATTATCCTTAGCTTGTGTTACTTGTACACCATCTTCTTTGTTAGAGCCCCAAAAAGTATGTTTTTCTTCGGAATCGCCTTTGTCATTTATTCTGGAACCCGAAAAGCCATTATCGTCCGTGCTTACATAATCCTTTTTGTCATGATTGCTCTTTGGCGACTGATATGTTCTTGCTGATGATATAGGCAAACTAGTATTGTTTGTCATATCATTTAAAGCTGTCTTCCCCTCGGTATCTCTTCCATGATTATTTGTAAAATCATGATTGGTGTCTGTTAAATATGATACCAGCTCATCTAATGGTGCATCTTTTGCTTTTTGTAATGATATTTTAACTCCACTCTCTTTTACAGTCTCATAAAGAGCATACCTGCCCATGGACATCTTATTCTCCAGGCTGCTTTTCCTTGCCTCAGGATTAATGCTTATCGTCTTTACAGATAAGTTTGAACCCTTCTCTTTTGATAGAGCTTCTTTTATGATCATCATTGTTTTATCAAGCCTTTTATAATTGTCCTTTTTTTCATGAGGGCTTGTGCCTTGAGACTCAGGAGCTGAACAAATCAATATTATTTGCCTTTCTTTGTCTTTTATAAAACCTTCCGATTGAAGCCTCATAATGACATTTTGAATTGCTTCATCTATAGGTTTTCCTCTGGTTTTCCCAAGTGCTTTAACAATCTTCTGTGCATCATAGTTTAGCGGTGCAAGTCCTATTACAATATTCTTTTCATCTATTGAAAACTCAATGCTAGGGTTTATATCCAAATCCACGTACGCAAAAATCTCAGGCTCAGCCCTGGTTGCAAACCAAATATAAAAGCCAAATATCAAAATCAAAGCCGCTGCTGCACCTGAAAGCATTTTAAATTTTTTGTAAATAATCTCATATTTCGATGTTCTATACTCAACTGTCTGTCCTTCAAACATGCCATCAACTCTTCTTATCTTCTCGTACTCCAACATTTCATTGAAAACTACTGCTTCTCTTTTCTCCAGCTTAATAATAACTCCCCTTTTAATCATAACTATCCCTCCTTTCTAAAATTTCCTTATAAAGCCCTTAATGATTTCAAGATCGCTCTTTAAGGCTAAGCAAACCGCTATTATATATTTCCTGTTTTTTTCAACAGTTTTCGGGTTTACAGTAACAAATGCAATAAGATCAGACATCGGTAATGTTTTCTTGCTTATAAGCTTGTTATATAAATTATCATTGTCTGCAATAATCTTGGCAATGCCAACCATAAGCTCCTTGGAATCTTTATGCTTTGGAGACTTCTTAACCAGGTCATTCATTGTTATTCCAAACATCTCTAGCTTCTCGTTGTAAATCATTATCTCTTCCCGCATTTCAAACCTGTCATAGTGGAGGTAAATAGATTTTTCAGAAATGGAGTTCTCTATTATCTGCTCGTTTTCTCCCCCAAAATAAGAAAATGGAATTACCTTTGAATTCTTAATCTCTTTTTTTCTGTGATTTATGAGCCTTCTATTAATTACCAGCTCTGCAAAGCTCAAAAAATGCCCTCCCTTTATACTGTTATAGCTACTAATGGCTTCGTCAAAAGCCATTAGCCCTATACTGAATTCCTCACAGTTCTCTATATCAATAAACCTGTTCATATGCTTTGAAACACAACCTAAAATAAAAGGTCTATAATCATTTATAAATCTTTCCCGCAGCTTCTTATCCCCGCTTTTTATCCTTTCAATAACCTCGGAAAAATCTTCACCCTTTTTTGAAGAGTGCTCCTTTTCCTTTCTACTCCAAAACACTACACTCCAAACCCCTTTATTTATTATTTTACAAAACATATAATTTTGCAAGGTCAACCTGCAAACTTTGATGGATTTCCATGCCAATGTGTATACGCCTCAAGGGTTTCTCCCTTCATAAGAAGCGATGAGCATCCAAGTTTAGAACCTTCTTCCATAAAGGTATCGTAAAGCACTACAGCCCCGTTTCCGACACTTGCTCTCCTGCAAATTGTCAGATATGCCATCTTCAAAACCCTGTCCTCAAAAAGGTGTGTCTGCATTGTAGCATTAAAGTTAACTGCTGCCTCATTTCCTATCCTTACAAGGTCAAACTCCGACATGAAAATGGTATCTAAAAACACCTTTTTACCGATTCTGCAGCCAAACAGCCTCATAACTACAGGCAGCATTGGGGTTCCTGAAAGTGGTGTGAGAATATAGTCACCAAGAAGGTTTTCATAAATGCCCGTTACAAACTCCGTTTTCCACACAAAATCACTCCACAACGGATTTACACAAGGTTTATAAGTTCCAATAAGCGAGAACTTCAATAGCACTACAAAAAGTATCAATACCATCTCTCCTATAACAGCAGTTGCTGTAATAAGGCCTATAGATGCCAGAAATGAAAAGTTATTTGCAAAGTAATGGAACAAATAAGCCAAACCATATGTGGCCGCTATATATACATTAGTAGGAAGTATTACGCGAATAAATTCTATCATAAGCCTTTTTAAATACAAAAGTTTTCCAGGTGAATAGGTGGTTTCATCGCTGAAATCCTTGTTGATATCACGCTTATGCAGGAACATAGCCGGTGTTCCAAGCCAGGAAGTTCCGTTCTCCGTCCTGCCTTTCTCAGGCGGCACTGAAAGGACCCCAAGTAGGCAATCATCCCCTATAGTGGTGTTAATGGGTACGAGTGCACTATTTCCAATAAACGTTCTTGAGCCAACCCTGGTCTTTTCATATATAATCTGATTGTTAAAAGCCTTAGGTGTACCTGCCATTGATGCGTCGGCAAAGAAACTTCCGTCGCCCACCTCAAAAAGTTCGGGGGAAATGTGAGTTACGGTAGATACCTCCACTCTTTTTCCTATTTTTGCACCCAATGCCCTCAAAAACGGGATAGTGTATAAAGTAGCATAAAGTGTATGCAAAAATTGAAGACTTACATGTACTATGTTGTCTGCTATCCACTTCCTCACATAGCAAGTTGAATATACGCTGTAAATTCCTGGTTTTATCTTGTTCATAAAAAGCCTTTTAAATATGATTATTTCCAGGCATAAGAGCAATACCATAAGGGTTGCTGTAATAGGACTTATGAGAAGCATCCATGACGGTGTGGTAAAGTAAAAATAACCGAAAGCAAATCCCTGTGTAAAAATCAAAGTATTAAACAAACCAAGAAACATCAATCCTAAAATATGCAGAGCCCCACATACAATTTTTTTAGATAACCCTGCTTTTTCCACTGTATTTTGCAGCCTTAAGATATCCTCGTCGGCAGTAGAAGGAATTGCCGGTGAGCCTGCCCATGTCTCTCCTGAAGGAATAACAACCCTTGAGGGTATCATGGACTGTTCCTTAATCATAGATCCGTCTTCCATGGATGAATTTATACTAAGTGTTGAGTGGGTCCCTACATAACAACCTTTTCCGATTTCTATCCTACCAAGCTTTAGATAGCCGCATTCTACTACGTACCCTAGAGCCTGGGTGTCCTGGCCTATGCTGCTGTTATCGCCAATTTGTATAATATCAAAGGAACCAAAATGATGTGTTCCTATGAAGCAATCCTTACCCACTTTCATTCCCATTAATCTGAGATACAATGGCATTAGCGGGGTTCCGCTCAAAAGATGCATCGGAAAAAGTCCTTGCAATAGTCTTGAAAGCCACCAGCGGAAATAGTACACTCCCCATAATGGGTAACTTCCTTCCTTGTACCTTCCTATTATAAGCCACTTTGAAAGTATGGATGCAAAACATGTGACAGGTATATATGATAAACCGTAGACAAGAAGTACCCGTATCGTTTGTTGAACATCAAAGCTTCTATTTAACACATTGATTATAACATATCCGGCAGGAATGCAGATAAAAAACGTCAGCAAAACTATGGATATTGCCTGGAAAACCCCACAGATAAAATGTGCAAGACTGGAGCTTTCTCTATAAATATTTATACTCTTTTTCATATTCCTTTTATCTTTATTATAATTTTTTTTGGCTATGCTTTTAGCCGACTTATTCTTATTTGATTTACTCTTTTTCCCACCTACTTTAGATTTACTGTTTTTATTGCAGTCAGCAGCCTCAGCTTGACTTTTTATACCAAATTTCGCCGACAGCATTTCAATCGAGGGACATTCATATAGGTCGGATATGTTAAGCCCTCGGAACTCCGGCTCCTTCCTGAGCCAAGACACGGTCTGTGCCGCAAAGAGGGAATGCCCCCCTAGATCATTGAAAAAATGATCCTCCCTTGAGATATTATCAATTTTAAATACCTGCTTTAATATATTGGCTATTTTCTGTTCCGTTTCCCCGGTAGGAGGAGTGCCGGCACTTTGGCTTGAGAAATTGCCTCCCGCAGGCTCAGGAAGTTTGGAACGGTCTGCCTTGCCGCTTGGAAGCATAGGAATTTCATCCAGCAGCATTAAGTGCTGAGGCATCATGTATGCAGGAAGCTTTTCCTTCATTGTCCCAAATAGCTTTTCCCTGTCAAATCCATTTTTATCGCCGTCAATAACTATATAAAGGCATAACCCTTCTGAAGAATCACTGAATTTGTTAAGCTTTACGACAGATGTTTTTATATCGGGAAAACTGTTTGCAACGTTTTCTATTTCCGAAAGCTCAACCCTGAATCCCCTGATTTTTATCTGATCATCGATCCTGCCATGGAACTCCAGATTACCTTCTTCATCCATAACCACCAAATCTCCCGATCTATAAAGTATTACGGGAGAATCGGGGTCCTCATCAAATATGTTTTCAATAAATTTTTCTCTGTTTAAATCGTCCCTTCCTATATATCCTCTCGCAAGTCCTATCCCTCCGATAAGAAGCTCTCCAGGCTCACCAATTTCAGCAACCCGGTTATTCTCCTTAACTACATATACCGAGTAGTTGGAAAGGGGCTTACCGATTGTGACTTTTTCCTCAAGCTTCATCTCTGACCAGGTGGCTATTACAGTAGCCTCTGTCGGCCCATAAGTATTTAATATACGCCTTCCGGGCTTGCCAAACCTTTCAACAACCGACTTGGGACATGCCTCTCCCCCAAGTATAAGAAGCTTTAACGATGGAAGTTCATCACTTATCATTGACAGCAGCGTCGGTACACATGATATGATGCTGACATTATACTCTCCAAGTATCTTAAATAAATCAGGACCGGACTTTTTCATTCTATCTGTCTGCGGAACAAGAGCAGCTCCGTTTAAAAATGCCATCCAAAGTTCTTCCACCGATGCATCAAAGGCCAGGGTAAATCCCTGGTACACCCTGTCTTCCGCCTCTACCTTATATATTTCCTGAGATGCACGTATAAGGTTGCATGCAGATTTATGCTCAATCATTACGCCCTTTGGTCTACCTGTAGAACCGGATGTATATATGATATATGCAAGAGAGTCTTTATTTGCTCCGCTAACAGATCTTGGTATATCGTCTCCAGAATATTGCTTTAGCTTATCCTGACTTATGGATATGATATTTTCAATCTGGCCGATATTGCTATAACCATCTAGTGCAAGAACATACCTGGCTCCGCTGTTATGGGTTATATAATTAATCCTGTCTTCAGGATAACCAATGTCAAGGGGTATGTAACATGCTCCTGCCTTCATAATTCCTATAATAGCTGCATAGCACTCTATGGCCTTAGGCATCAATAGAGCAACCCTGTCCTCTTTACCGACACCCTTTTCCCTTAAAAGGTGGGCAATCCTGTTTGCCATTACATTAAGATCTCTGTAAGTTATTCCAGTATTTTCAATTATTATGGCTATATTGTCAGGAAACTTTTTGGCCGTTGCTTCAAATACTTCGAAAAGGCACTCATCCCTAATTAGCTTCGGCACCCTTCGACCATGCATTATAGCGGAGTTTTTGGATACATTTGTTCCTTTAATTCCCTCAGCTTCCTTCTCTAATTTTGACTGTAAAATCTTAGGTTTTTTAATCAACTTCATTATGCTGCACCTCTATATATCTTAAAATTATGTATTTACGTAGATAACTTAATTCAAATGAGGATTTAGTGCAGGATCATTACGTTCACTTATCCTGTCTTTGATTTTTATGTACAAATCAGTAATGTGATTGGTAAAGAATACTACAATAAACATGGCTATTATGGTATTTGCAAGGCTTAATTCTTCGATAAACAAGAATTCAGCCCATCCGACGATCAGCCAGTGTACGACATATACAGCAGTAACAGCCTTACTCCAGAATAAGAGTTTACCTTTAACAACTTCGGGGATTATTGAGGCAGCCATATACCAAATTGACAGCCATATAACAACAAAAGGCACAAATAACAAATTGGAGAGGATTCCATGCTGGAAATAGTTGTTGATGTCACCCACTACAATACCTAGATCAATATCTGAGTGTGCCATGTAATATATTAGTGCCGGAACACCAATGAAAAAAGATGTGAAAACTGCTTTTGTATAGAATTTATTCTTGTTTTCCGTTCTAATCAGCATCCACCCAAAGAAGGAACCCATCAATGGATAAACCATCCATGAAAAGAACGGATGAAATACATATCCGTATCTACCGAATATAGTCATGAGGAATGTGTCCAAAAATCCTATTCCTGTGCTAAAGCCTCCCACAAGAGGCGTCACTGCAGCAATTATAATTGCTATCAGAGGATAGAAAAATTCTTTGATCTTAAGCTTCTTAAGTAGTGCGGTAAACATCATCGCAATACCTGCGAAATGTAATATATCACCTTCGATCAAGAAGTAGTACCATGGAGTTCCATCAACATTGAGGTCATAATATCCCATTTTACTGCCGATGAAAAGCGGTAAGAAACCTCTGAAAAAATTAAGGATATACCCGCAGGCAAATATCATAATTCCTCTTTTAAAAAGATTGAAGGGCCTTTGACTTCTTGAATATACAAAGCCAACACCCATTAAAAACATAAACACAGGTGCTGCAGGAATTGTTCCGAAAAAGTCTACTGTCTTGCCAAAAAGAGTATCCCCGACAGCACTGCTTGATAAATCCCCGGTTACATGCACTAAAATCATGAAAAATACAGCAAGCCCTCTGGCAATATCTACCTCTATCTGCCTTTTTGTATTAACCGGATGTTTGCTTAAAATGTTATCTAACACCCTCATAAAACTGACCAACCTTTCATACTAAGGTATTTTTTGTGCATTTCGTTTCACGATATAGGTATTCAGACAACTTGTATTTTTTTGAGGGGGTAATTTTAAAAAATTACATAGTGTTTTTTAACCTTGGTCGGTCCTCGTCGTGAAAAGTCGTAGTGTAGAATACACCATAATTTCCTAGACATTAAAAAACACCATATCCTGTAATAGATATGATGTCTTCCGTTAATTTCAATAATTATGACTGACACTAATGCCTTTTAAGGCTTATTTTTATATGTCTCTGCCAGAACCTTGTCTATAAGAACACTATTGAACATCTGAGGTTCTTCAAAAAAGGGAAAGTGAGCAGAATATTCAAACCATACAAATTCTTTTTTAGGTGCCTCCATTACATTAAAGTATTCCTGTGCCAGTGCAAATGGGGTATCATAGTCATGCTTTCCAGCAAGAATATATGCAGGTACCTCTATTTTCTTTATCTGCTTCCTGAGGTCCATGTTTAAAACCTCTTCATCCTCAAATAACCATTGAGAAAATTCCAGTCCTTCTTCCAACTGATCTTTCTTTCCCTTGTAAATGGGATCGCTTTGCATAAAGTACTCCATTTCTTCCGGACCGGTCTTGCCATAGACGTCTCCACCAAAGTACTCAACCCAACTCATTGTGATCTCATAGCCCTCATCATCCTTGTAATTCCCATTTTTGTCGGGCTGCCCTATATTGTTGAGTTCTTCAATAGCCTGCGTTACGTTATAGGTCTTTGCCATATTCAATGCAAATTCATAGCTCAATTTCTCATTGTCAGCAATATCCACAACCTGACCTATACCGACATATGCCCAATAATCCTCCGGATAATCCTTCACTGCCCTAAGTGCCAATACTGTTCCAAAAGAATGCCCTACTATATATATTTTCTGCTGGTTAAACCTTGATTTCAAATACTGCGTCAGTTCATGAACATCCTTATCAAATTGCCTTAATGTCATGGACTTTTTTGAAACCTTGTCAGAATATGAAAGCCCTGCACCTCTCTGATCCCAGTTCACTACCACAAACTTATCCTCCAACTGGGAATTTTGCTGATGCAGTATAGGCATCATGGCATAACCGGGTCCGCCATGTACAAACAACAGAACAGGATTGGTGTCATCATTGCCGTTAATATATATCCATTGCTCCAATCCACCTATTTTGACCTTCTCCAACGAGTTTACCTTATCTGGATTTCCATCAGCGTTGATACCCGGCGTCTCGGTGTTATTTCCGTTTTTTCCGGTACAGCCTGTAAAAGTACTCATCATAATAAACCCAGCTATCATTAAAGTTAGCATACTTCCTAGTCGTTTCATCAGTTCTACCTGTTTCCTTTAATATTATGTTTGCTTAAAATAATACCACTATTTTATTCCGTATGCTACATATAAATCAAGTACACTCTTTAAAAAACACCTTTTAATCCGTCTTAATTGCTTCTAGTGCGCTGAGTTTCATGGCTCTAATTGCAGGATAAATACCTGATAGAACACCTATAAATGATGAAAATGCTACAGCCATAACAGACAACCATATGGGTATAACCGATGCGATTCCTGGGCCTCCTCCACCTCCCATTTCCGGGCTGGTTTGTGACATTGAGTTTATAACAGCATTAATAATATAAGATGCACCATAGCTCAAGCCAATTCCTACCATACCTCCAAAAAATCCTATCAATGCCGCTTCCAATAAAAACAACTTTCTAATATCCCCAAAAGTAGCACCAAGCACCTTCATAATACCTATTTCCCTTGTTCTCTCATAAACCGACATAACCATGGTATTTCCTATACCTATAGCTGCCACAAAGAGTGATATGGCCCCCAGTGCTCCCAGTATCATCTGTATGACGTTTGCAGCCTTTTCCATTTCCTTTGCCATATCCATTACACTGAAGGCACTAAGTCCCATTCCCTTAAGCCTTTCTTGAATATCCTCTATATACTTTACGTCTTTCACCAATATCTGACCTCTCTGGTATTCATTCAGGTTTGTAGAAGGCATCCCTCCCATAACCATCATTCCAGAGCCCTGTTGGTTCTTTGCATTCTCTTTTAAAAGTTTTTTCAGGCTCTCCAGGTTCATATATGTGTTATAGTCTTTGTCACTACTTCCTTGCTTGATAATACCTACCGCCTTGGCCTTATAAAGTTTTGGCGGCTTTTTATTTTCTGTAGGCTGGGGCACCATTGGATCCTTTACTACTTTTTCCCCATATGAATAGTCAAAGGTCAGTACCAACTTTTCCTTCATAAGATCAACAGGAGGCTTGGGATTCTGCCCCATCATCATCATTCCCTGATAAGAATTCATCCTTTTGGGGTTGTAGAAGTTCATAGGAACCATTGATCCTACCAATAAGTTATACTCATCGGTCTTATTTAGAAGTCTTCCTTCCTGTACCGAAAACTCAAATTTTTCAAGGACATCCGGATTTATTCCTAAAACCATTAAAGAAGACATATACTTTCCTGCAACACACTTTATATTGCCTTCAAGTAGTGGCGTTACCGCCTCTATTCCTTCCCAGCCTGCTATCCTTCTAATGAGTGCATCATCCAACTTTTCTTTCTTTTTTACAACATTTGGTTGCCCCATTTCAGGCATATATCCAAAGTTCTGTATCTCTATAATCCTCATGCTTCCAATATTAAGCATTTGATTGTTTATATTTGTTTTAATCCCAATACCGAATGATATCATTATAACTATTGATGCGGTTCCGATAAGGACACCAAGCACAGTCAGAAAGGTACGAGCCTTTCTTCTTTTTAAGTTTTTCAAACCGGTTTTCAATAGATCAACATTATTCATCGAAGGCCATTTCCTTCCTGCGTCTGGATACTTTCCTCACCACAACAAATACAATTATTCCGATTACCAGCAGCCCCACTCCACCGCCAATGGCCAGATAAAGAGTATTTATTCCTCCCTTTTTAGCTGCCTCTTGTCCTGGCATTTCAGGCATTCCAGGCATTTTTTCGTCCATCGGCATTTGATCCATGACATTTATTGTGAAAGGTTTCTCAATACTCTGACTTTTTCCATTAGCATCTTCAAAAGCAAGTATGATTTTTCCATTCTGACTCCCAGGTTTATCAGGGGTTAATTGCAGCTCATAGTTGTCGGACTTTCCCGACTCAAAGTTACCTCCGTAGTATTCGGGAGACTGGATCTGAAAGTCACCTGTTGCCCTTATAAGTACATTATACACCGTTGTTTTTCCCATATTGAAAAAGTTAATCGGTATTGATACAGGCTGCCCTATAAAAGCATCAGGAGGTATACTGAACTCTCCTATAACCATTCTTGCTTCAACATTTACAGGTACACTGACAGTATCCTTCGCAGTAATGGCAGTAGCCTTATCATCTTCATAGTCATAGTCCACCGCTATAGGGTGTGCTTTAGTCTGTGCATCAGGTTTAACATACATGGTTATACTCTTTTGAACTGAGCCGCCTTTAGGAATGCTGTCTATAAATATGGTTCCTCCGCTGTTGACAGGAATAAAAACTCCTTCAGCAGGCGTCAGCACTATCTTAAGGTTGGAGATATCCGATACTTTACTTGTGTTTTGGAATGTGATATCCAGATTGAAGTTGGTACCGGGCTTAATTAAATCTGGGCTGCATACACACCTGCTTATTATGACCTTAGGTGCAGACTTCTTATCTGTTTCCTTTGCCTTTCCTTCAACATATACCCCCACAAACTGGTTTGCAGTTTGCTTTGTCTTGTTTTGATCCGTACCTGTTTCATACTCTATGTTTATTGATATGGGGTAGTTTTTTGTGACAGCCTCATCGGTTACCAGATAATCAAACTTCAGTCTCTGGGTTTTCCCGGCTTCAAGCACAGGTATAATCTTTGTACTTAATGATTTTGGAACAATTTCCTTATCGCTTGTAGTTGTTACCTTGAGATTGGGCAGCTTAGCTGTGCCTGTATTTGCTATATCAAAAACTACTGAAAAACTTTCACCGGATTTTAATGCATTTACCGGTGCCGTTAGATTTGTTATTGACACATCAGGTAAAGATTCCGACTGCTCCCTTTTATTTACGGATACAAAAAACTGGGACTCTTCAGATAATTGGGTGCCGGAAGTGTCCTTGTATTCAACCTTGACTCCGAGCCCATAGCTTCCAGATTCCATCTTCGAAGATGAATTAAGTGAAAATTCCAGGGTCTGCTTATCTCCGCCGTTCATTTTTTCTATGTACCTGGAGTCGGTAGAGCCTGAAAGCCCAAAGCCATCGCTTTTCAGCCCTGTCAATGAAACCTTTATATCATTTGCAGATAAATTTCCATAGTTCTGAATATTGACTGTAACCTTCGTTCCTTCTCCTGCATTTATTGAAGAAGGGTATGACGTTATGGAAGAAACCATTACCCTTGAATTTTTTAAAGAGTTCAAAAGCTTGATGTTGATACTGTCCTTTGCGGCAAAGGCATCATTATATGAGTTTGTGTATTGAAGGTTCAGCTTCAATGTATAGACCTTTTCCTGGGCATTGGAAGCTACATCAAATGTTACGGTGGCCTCCTTGGTTTCTCCTGACTTTATAGAGTCGATTATCTGTGCTGAAGCCATTTTATCTGTAGCAATAGGCAGCTTGTCGTCAGCCTCGGTTGTTATTATCACATTCTTCGCCTCATGTGAGCTTATGTTTTTTACTGGCAGGGTAATTGTAATTTTTTCTCCCGCCTTACCTGAAGGTATTGCTTTTGTATCGGCTATAACAAGGCTAGGAACATATTTTGACGTATCCACAGGCTGAGGGGCTTGTGAAACCACCGGTGCCGGCTCTGTATAGGGTACAACAGGGAGGTTGATGAAGTCGCTGGCTGTTGAAACCGTTTGTGAATCATGTTTTTTATATATAAGGCTTATTGGAAGCTTTGAATCAGGACTGCCATTATACTTAATCAAAAATTCATTTACCGTTTCCCCTTTAGGACCAGGCAAGTTTTTCGCCAGTATCCTCGAGCCTTTGGAAACTGGTGAAAACGAATTGTTTGCTCCAAATTCGACGTACATGTAATCAAAACTGGATTCTGAATTGTTTTTTACTGTTAATTCCAGTGTGAACTGTTGATTTTTTGTTATGGATGAAGGTGCCTTGAAGTCTGTTATAATAAGCTCAAGGTTCGTTCCTTCGCCCTCTGAATTAACGCACACCCCCATAGCCGAAATGGCAAAAATCAATATCAACGCGACTAATTTCCTCATAAAATTGACTCCTTATTTTTATATAATATTTATATTTACTGAGCACACTGCTCTTGCGTTTTTTCTACAGTCTCCACTCGGGATATGTTTCCATCAAATATGTGTATTATCCTGTCGGCATATCTTGCAATATTAACATCGTGGGTAACAATAATCAATGTCTGATTATTTTCCTTTACCTTTGATAAAATAAGCTCCATAACTTCCTTTGTAGTTTTTGAGTCCAGGTTTCCTGTGGGTTCATCTGCAAAAATAAGCTTGGGATTTGATACCAGGGCTCTGGCTATCCCAACCCTTTGCTGCTGTCCTCCGCTCATCTGGGAAGGCTTTCTTTTTATCTGTTTATGCAGCCCTACAAGCTCGAGCATCTCTTTGGCCTTCTTTTCCCTTGTTCTTTTGGAAACATTTTTAAGCATTAAAGGAAATCCTACATTTTCCAACGCCGTAAGATGAGGCATCAGGTTGTAGGATTGGAATACAAAACCCATTGTTACCCTTCTAAATAGGGCAAGCTGGTTTTCATTCATTTTGGCAATGTTCTTTCCATTTATTATGATTTCTCCTCTGGTAGGCTTTTCAAGACCTGCAAGCATGTTAAGTAAAGTAGATTTTCCAGAACCTGATGTGCCTAGAATACATATTATTTCCCCACGTTCAACTTCAATATCAATATTGTCAAGTGCGATAACTTTTTCACTGTTTCCTATTCTATAAACCTTTCTCAATCCAGATACTTTTATAAAGCTCACAAAACACTCTCCAATCTAACTGGAATAAAATGCAACTATTGCGTACTTTTATATATTGGCAGTTATTATAACATATTATATTTTATAAATGGTTACAAAATTGTTAATTATTATGGTTATAGTAATATTTTAATATCACATTATATTTAAAAGTGATTTTACTATAGCAATATATAAATATAAGCAGTAAGGTCACGTTATCATTTCGCATTAACGAAAATTATACAATATATAACAGTAACTGTCACCGAAATTATTTAATTGTATAAACCGCAAAGTTTTAAATATCTACTTGCGTGAAGCCGCAATTCTTTTTGCGGTATCACGCAATATATAATCCTCTATAACTAATAAAATTTCATTGAATTATCAGTTTTGTTAATGTAAAATTAGACTATTGAAAATAACTTTTGCGAGGTAAAAATGGCCAGAATTAAGGACAGAAAATTCGATTATAAACTTAATATATTTCTTGGAACAATTTTTTTAACAGGAGGCATTGTTTACTTAAAGCTATCAATGTCCTCCGGAGTCAGAGCCGATACAATAAAATGCATTGTGTCATTCATATTATCAGGAGCTTGGTTTGCTCTTGCTTTTTTCAATTACAAAAAGAGCAAAAACATATAACAAGTAGTATTTAATTTGATGCACGTTTCATGTTAATTATTTAATTTGCCAGATATTATACAATTTGGTATATTAATATTATTAGACCTTCAAAACGAAAGAGGTGTTGATTTTGAAAGTACGTAAAGCCATAATTCCAGCCGCAGGATTAGGCACAAGGTTTTTACCTGCGACAAAAGCACAACCCAAAGAGATGCTGCCTATAGTGGACAAGCCCACGATACAATACATTGTTGAGGAAGCCATCGATTCAGGTATAGAAGATATCATCATTGTTACCGGAAGAAACAAACGTGCCATTGAAGACCATTTCGACAAATCATACGAGCTTGAGGAAGAGCTCAAGAAGAAGGGAAAGCAGGATTTGCTGGCCCAAGTACAAGACATATCCAATCTCGTAGACATTCATTACATAAGGCAAAAAGAGCCAAAAGGCTTGGGACATGCTATATATTGTGCAAAGTCCTTTATAGGAAACGAACCCTTTGCAGTTTTACTGGGTGATGATATTGTCAACTCAGAGGTTCCGTGCCTCAAACAAATGATTTCTATTTATAATGAATATAAAACCACAGTTCTCGGTGTCCAGCAGGTTCCACTGGAAGACGTACCCAAGTATGGAATAGTAAGCTGCAAACAGGTTGACGACAGGGTTTACAAGGTTAAGGATCTGGTAGAAAAGCCTGATATTGAGAATGCTCCTTCCAACATTGCAATTCTTGGAAGGTATATAATATCTCCCCATATTTTTGAGTACTTGGAGGGTGCTGCCCCTGGTAAAGGCGGAGAAATACAGTTGACTGACGCACTTAAGAGCCTTATAAGCAATGAGGCTATATATGCATATGACTTTGTGGGCAAGAGATATGACGTGGGAAACAGACTGGGTTTCCTTGAAGCTACTGTAGAATATGCATTAAATAGGGACGATATAAAGGATGATTTCAAAGACTATCTTCAAAAGGTCATAGAAAAGTTTTAATATAGGATTTAAATAAGGCTTGCATGCCCGAAACGGTATATGCAAGCCTTATTTATTTGTGATTACAATCTTTGCTCTGTCCTTTTATGACTCTTTGGCTCCTTCACATTTCATTGACATAGTTTTTTTTTAATGTATAATAATTATTAGTTTTTACATATATTTTAATAATATGGTAATTATTAATATTAATGATTTATTTATATCTACTTACAATATTTTATACATTTACGAAAGGAATTATGAAATGGATAAACGTAAAATTTCAATCCCAAAATCAATTTTCAGAATAATTCGACTTATCATAACAACTATTCTCATTATAATTTTGCTTAGGATTTTTAGAAACTTTATCCCCTTTATAAACATAGACAATAGCTCAATACTAATTCCCGGGCTAATTTTGTCCGTTCTTGTCTGTACTGTTTTATTCGATAAAGTAAGACTTTCAAATTTGGGTCTGGCATTTACATCCAAAAGTATATTTACTTTCATTTATGGACTGATTATTGCCTCAGTATCGGTAATTGCAATCGCTGCATATGCCTTTTTTCAAAACATTCAAGGGACTGAGCTTCTGATTACACCCAAATGGTTCAATGCCGACAACTTATCCCTACTGGTATTTTATCTTATGGTTGCCTTTGGAGAAGAACTGTTTTTCCGTGGGTATATTATATCAACCTTAAGAAGTTCAGGCCTGAAAGTATTCGCAGTATTAATGTCTTCATTCATTTTTATGCTCATACATCTTGTTAATTCTGAGACTACATTGCTGACATTAATCGGTACATTTATGGCAGGCCTGCTTTTGGCAATACTATATGTCAAGTTCAATAATCTATGGGTTTGCATCGGTTTCCACCTGGCATGGAATTTCCTGCAGGATTCTGTTATACATGTTCCGACTAAAGGGACCGAAGTGATATCTATAGTTGTCCTTGCGTTTATGACTTTACTTGCATCCCTCAGTTTTAAATCTTCCGAAAGCTTTGAGACAAAAACAACTTAGGTGTAAAATCATTCCTGGTTTATTTTAAGCTTTAGGTTTATCTTTAGAGGACTTTCAGCCGCAGCCTTGTTTATTACGTCGCTAAAGGATTTCTGTTCCAAAAGCTCAATATTGGATAAGTCATCTGTAAGAACGTATTTTTTATCATTCACCTCAGTCACCTTGCTTTTGATCTGGTCAACTACCTTTTTGCATTGGTGGCTTTGGGGCATATTCTTTATGTTTTGGTTAAACTGCTCCAGGCCATAATTATTCATAGCGATAAGAATAACATTATTGTCAGTTGTTTGATAGGAATAAACCTTGTTCATACAAGCCCTCAATGTGTGCTGTAGGTATTGAGATACCGACTTTTCATTTGTAGAGCCTATGCTGATATTCATTACAATAATGCCATTTTCAGTCAGACAGCTTTTTACTTCTTCATAAAACTCTTTAGTGGCCATATGAAACGGTGTACTGATATCATGATATGCATCAATAAATATAACATCATACTTTTCTTTGCTGGTTTTTACAAAAACCCTTCCATCAGAAATGCTGACCTTTGCCAGCTCATCTTTAAAACCAAAATGCTCCTTTGCTATATAATTAACCTTTTTATCAATTTCCACGCCTTGGATTTCACTGTTTGGAAATACATGCTTTACCTGTTTTGTAAAGGTACCGGTTCCATGACCCAGCACTAAAACCTTAATTTTTTCTAGCTTATCCACGTCTTTTAGAAAAAATGGTGCCATTGATGCATAGTCATAATAGTAACCTGTGAACAAGCTGTCTTTTTTTGAAGCTGATTGAAACCCAAATCCTACATTTGTGCTCAAGGTTGTGACATCATTATTCTCAGATACTATCAAATAATTATAGTTTGATTCATACTCCGCCTTTACTTCCTTCCAGAAAGCAAGGTTGCTTCCAAATGGAATTATCAGAAATGCAAGTGTTAAAACACCTGTAATTACTGTTCTCTTTAATTTCACCCTTCTTCCAATATAGTAATATAGGCATAATATATGTAGTACCATGGCAAAAAATAAAAATGTCTTCTGGGTGCCGATGGTAGGTATGGTAATAAAAGTTGGAATGAGCGTGCCGACTAAACTTCCAATAGTCGATAAGGCATATATTTTACCTACTATTTCACCGTCATTGTCTTGATGGTCTAGTGCAAGCTTAACAAGATAAGGTGATACCATTCCCAGCTTTATTAAAGGGAACGAAAATATTACTAAACAAGATAGGGAAGCCCCTGCGATTATCAAGCCGGAAGGTGCTAGTGCCATTAATCCCATGAAAATTACCGATGCCAAATATTTTCCTAATAATGGGATCAATGTAATCCACACAGCAGCTTTCCATATTGTTATAAAAAGCTTATCCGGATTGTTAAACTTATCTGCGGTTTTTCCTCCTCTAAAATATCCCCAGCTTAGTGAAATCATTATAATCCCTATAACAATTGTCCATACTATTTGGGATGCACCAAAATATGGTGCCAACAGCCTTGTTGCAGCCATTTCTACCCCCATTACCGACATCCCGCACAAAAAAGCAGTTGAAAATACCAATAGCTTATTCATTTTTATATTTCATCCCCCTTCATAGCACTTTTCATTTAGTCATGATCAAAAAATAACTTCCGCCATTAATTTCGCCCATGTGTTGACTTAACTCGTCAATACGTGCTCAAAAGCGGAAGTAATTTTTCATTCGTGCATTAGCATAGAAAATCTTGTTTGCTACTCCGCCCTCAATAAAGTATTGAGCTGTTTTATTTTTATACCCGGAATGATCATACCTGTTGATATGGTAACAATACTAATAGATATCAACAGCAATTGCACAAAACTTATTAACTTGAGTTCATAGGGCGTCTTTAAGAACATATTCATAAAAAAGCTTGTTGCTACTTCCGATAAAGCTATGGCGAAGCAGCCTCCCACTATACCGATAATTAAGCTTTCCCAGAAAATTATTTTTAAAAGGTTCTTGGTTTTTGCACCCATAACTTTTATAAGTATGAATTCTTTTATTCTCTGCCTGAAAGTCATAAGTGTGATATTGGACATTAGGAAAATAGCTGAAAGTATACAGAATATCGCTATATACATAAACAGGACAATCTGTTGATTAATTACCTTATTTAGCGATGGAAGCAAGTCGTTTATGTCTTGTACAAAAATTGAATCTATACTTGAATTTAATTGCCTTACAAGTCCATCCGAATCCTTGCCGTCAGTATTTACATAAAACAGAACTGAGTTCCAATTTGTATTGTCCTTTAAAACATTCAGAGGGACAAATATTTGAGCTGAATTTATAAGGCCGCTTTTTCTGATGCCTATGACATTAAATCCATAGTTCTTACCATTTATAGCGATTTCCAGTGTATCATTGATTTTAATACCCATTTCGTCAGATAATTCCTCCGACAATATTACTACATTTTTATTCTTTTCCTCGTCACTATAATAACGACCTTTAGTAAGCTCAAAATAATCCTTGCTTTTTTCAATCTGAACACCTTCAACTGCCAATTCCTTGATTTTGTTAGCCTTTTCAGATTTCTTAAGAACATCAATGTATTTCTGCTCAAGACTTATACCATTTAAAGACTTTAAATAGGTATCAATTCTCAATGAATAGGAATACCCTTTAACAGTTTTATCTTTATCAAGTATATCTTTTATATCGTTGCTGCTTTTATCCGATGCTGAGACTATAACATTATATCCAAATTGGTTTTCGACTACGCTTTTTAACCCAGGCAGAACCGAATTGCTTATATTGATTATTATTCCTATAGACATAACTCCCACTACAAGCGTGATTAGAACTATTGAGATGCTTTTATACTGCCTTCTTAAATTTTTCGAGGCAAAAACGAACAGATAGTTATTAACAATAGTTATCCTTGAAATTAACCTTATAATTATAGACATAGTAATATAAAGAATGCATCCAAGGAAAAGAAGGAGAATACTATACAAAAGCCCTAACAGACTGCCTGAATATATTGAAAACAGAATACCTATACCAAATGTAATAAACATTACGGGAAAGGCAACCCTGATTTTATCCTCAGCCTTAACGTACTGTTCTCTCAGAACAGAAATTACATTCATTCTGTTGCATATTGATACAGGTATTACTGAAAACAGAATACTTACTATTATACTCATAGCTACTGCGATAGCTGCAGGGAATAAAGCAAAGGATATATCGGAAAAGTCCATCCACGAGTCATATATCATATAGTTTATCACATTGCTGAATATAATCCCCATGGGAACGCCAATTAAGCTGGATAATATGCTAAATAAGGCACTCTCCATCATAATAAGCCTTTTGATCTTTTTTCTTCTCAGCCCAAACACCCTTAAAATGCTGATTTCCTTTTCCCTTCTTAGGATGGAAATGATCATTGTGTTGGCTATTCCAATACCTCCAATTATAAAGGTTATAATACTTATTACGCTTAAAGCACTTTTTAAATTTCCGATTTGTCCTTTAAATGCTTCATAAACTTCTTTTGATGTCTGAATGTTACAGTAAGGAAATATTTTTAGTAAAGACTCTTTCAGGCTGTCTACTTTATCAAGATTTGATGCCTTCACATAAACCTTATCTGCTTTAGTATCATGATCTCTCACAAAATTCGGTGCATATTTCATATCCATATATGCATACCCAAAAATGTTCATATCCATGGCCGGCTCGCCATCCGACTTAACTATTTCTGCTATCCTGTATGAATTGGCTTCACCAGACGATGAATTAAAGATTCTTACCTTTTTATCCTTTATTACATTGAGCCTAGAAGCAACATTTGAACTTATAATAATATCATTCTTACTGTTCAATTTATCAAAAGATAGCTCGGAATCCTTGTATAACGGATACTTCTTAAAGTCAACAAATCTTATTATTATCATGGAAGACTTCTGGTTATAATTGATGTTGGTCTTATAAAACACTGTTTTGGTATATTGTATATCACCGCTTTTTCCTAAGCTTTCAAGGTAATCAACCTGCTCTTTTTTAATCCGGCTGTCCTCCGATACTATGCTGATATCTCCGCCGTTCACCCTTTCTGCATTAGCTTCAAGGTTTTTTACATTATATGCCGTAATAAGCTGTATAGCCAATGCAATAGCCAATCCCATGGCGATGGCCAGAATGCTCAACGCAACCTGAATTTTCTGAGTCTTCCAGGAACGGATATGATAAATATAAAAAAATTGTAATGTCTTGATCATCCCTCCGAAAGCCCTCCCTTCAGCTTGCCATCCTCCATATAAAGGATCCTGTCGGTCCTTTTTGCTACATTCTGATCATGGGTTACCATAACAACCGTCATCCCATACTTATCTCTGAATGACTTTAATATATCCAATACCATATCCCCATTCTTGCTATCCAAAGCACCTGTAGGCTCATCAGCAAGAAGTATTTGAGGCTCTGCAGACAGTGCCCTTGCTATTGCAACCCTTTGCTGCTCCCCTCCTGAAAGCTGTCTTGGGAACACCTTGAATTTATCTCCAAGTCCAACCATTTCTAAAAGCTCTGCTGCCCTTTTCTTTATATTGTACCTCTTCTTTGAAAAGAACAACGGCACCTCTACATTTTCAAGAGCATTCATAGTGGGAATCAGATTAAACGATTGAAAAAT
This sequence comes from Pseudobacteroides sp., assembly GCF_036567765.1. NCBI lineage: Bacteria > Bacillati > Bacillota > Clostridia > Eubacteriales > Oscillospiraceae > Pseudobacteroides > Pseudobacteroides sp. The sequence goes on along the minus strand of NZ_DATCTU010000071.1, from coordinate 21,575 downwards.
TATTCCTATGTTTTCGTTTCTGAAGTCGGTAAGGTTGTTTTCATCCATTTTGGATATATCCTTGCCATTTAGCTTAACAATCCCTTTTGTAACATTATCCAATCCTCCAAGTATTCCAAGAAGCGTACTTTTTCCACTGCCGCTCCTACCCATTATGGATATGTATTCCCCTTTTTGTACCTGAAAGCTGATGTCGTTAAGTACCGTAAATTTGCTTCCATCGTTGTTAATTTCTTTTGTCACATTGCTGACTTCAATCGCATACTGCATTGTGGTACCTCCATTTACTAAATTTTTATGATACTATAGCCTTATTTTTGTTTGTATCCCTAAATCTGTTTCTATTTTTTATCCTATGTATATTATAAATTATCATAATTATAAAGTAAATAAGTGGAAGTAATAGAACCAATAGGTTATTCATTCTGCTTAGAAATCCAAGAATATCTTTATTTCCTATACACTCTTTTATTTGCCCCAATAAACCAGTTATCTCAGGATAGTTTACAAGTAATTTGCCAACAATGAAAATTCCAAAGAAAAGAGCTATCAGGGTGGATGCTACATATATAAACGAGTATATGTATACAAACATCCTTACATTCTTTTTGATGTTAGCACCATAACCCAAATCGATATCCTTCTTTGTGAATATCTTCTGAATTACCTTTACCAACATGTCAAATGCCCTGTCATTAACATTAACGACACCGAATAAATCAGATAATATCCAATATCCATCAAGCCTTAAAATGGGATCTAAGTTCATTAGCACTGAAACCACAATAAGTATTATCGATATCTTTAATATAAATGCATCGGTAAATAATAAAATAACAGATAAAATAGCCGCATAGACTATTTGGAAATACAGTCCTCCAAAGTTTGTCACCATTCGCTTTTTCCTGTTCAATTTCCATGCTTCACTCAAGTCTGTGTAAAAAACAGGCCTAAAGAGGTATATTCCAAGCCCCATGTTTCCTATCCTGATATTGTAATAGACACCAGCTGCCGCATGGCCCATCTCGTGCAGAATAAACGATACAAAAACTATAACCAGGGTTCCTGCAGTATTCATATGTAATACATTGCTAAAGTTTATATCACTGTAAAATCCGTTAATCACAAAATATATTTGCAGCACAATAAACAAAAGGATGCTGGATATAACAGCAACCTTTTTAAACAGAACCGAAACTGGTTTTAATATCACATTGATTCTTTCACCGCGAAATAACGGAAAATGGAACCACAGCTGGCTTCCATCCGGAATTACTCCACTTTTACTGTTATATTCCTCGTTAGTAAGAAGGCAGTTTTTTGAAAGGTTTTCATATATAAAAGATTCAACCTGCTCCTTTCTAAGATAAATACCCTCTTCTTCCTTCAATTCCTCAATAATATCATCTATGGGCTTTGTCCCATCCAATCTGGATACAAACTTCAGGGTGCTGTCCGATACTTTTAGATAAACACCGTTTGCAAAGCTCAGAACGAAGTTATTCCCTTCTTCAGCAACATCCAGAGAATGGGCTTCATAATCCTTGATTTTTAAAAGATCCTTTTCAGTAAGCTCCATAATATTACGCAAACCTTTCTAAAATGGTATCCTTTATGCTATATATGTATTCCGAAAGTACTTCCTTTGCACCGTTACACACCGGATCATCGATATTTCCGTTTGTTTTTACAGCTGCATAAGCACATCCGCCGCCGCAAAGAGGGGCAATTTCACATTCCCTGCATTTTGGTATCCTGAATACACTTCGACCATTCCATACATTAACTTTACTGTCATCCAACACCAAATCATTTCCATATTTTCCAATAGCCATCTCAGGCTGCCCTACTGTCTCAGGACATGCATATACATACCCGCTTGGATCAAACACATAGAATTGCATTCTATTTGCTTCGCAATATGAAAATTTTGAAAAGCTTACCTTTTCATTTGTAAATCCCAACCCCTTAGTTATATGATCCAGTATTCTAAACATTGACAGATTAAAGAATGCACGTTTATTTTCATCTTCCGGGTATACTTCCTTAATCTTTTTTACAATCTTATGTTCTTCCATCAAGTCATCTATTTCACCTTTACCATGATGGTCGGTAACAGGTGCCACATCAGATCCGAAGTTTTTAAACTGATTCCATCCTCTTTCTACCATATAGCTCTCAAATGCTTTTAGGTTTTCTACATTACTGGAATCAACGTTCACCCTCAATCTAACACTTATTCCTATGTTTAACAAGGAATCTATACCTTCACTTATTATATCAAAAGTTCCGGATTTGTCGATTTTTATTCTTCTTTTATCGTGGAATTCCTTTGTGCCGTCCATTGTTATTTGCAATGAAATAACTGTATCCTTGTATTCTTCAAACAGCTCTTTATACTCATTTATATGAGTTCCATTTGAAATTATCGAAATGAAAAGCTTATTATCCTTTGCAAATTTAAATATCTGTTTGTTTACTTCGAGTGTACTTGGCAGAAGAGGTTCTCCACCAAACAACTCAATATATGATTGTTCAGGCTTTCTTTCATCCAAAATCTGCTTTATATGCTTGAATATATTTTCTATTTGTTCATCGTTTATTACATTAGGATTGCTTTTTACTTCTTCACTTTCAAAACAATAGGTGCAACGCAAATTGCAAAATGTTGTTGGACATATAACAAACATTACAATTGATTTGTCCACCGATTTTATTCTTAATGCATTTAGCCTGTCCAATATAGCATCCTCATCCTGTTTTGTATCAAAAAGATACCCTCTTTCCTTTAAGCTGGTCAGAAGTCCATCATCCAAATGATTAATGCTTTGGGTAGATTTAATAATTTCTATCTTTTTATCGGTATCCCTATCCACCAAATCAAGTGCTCCTGACAGTGAATTAACCAGGAAAATATTATTCTCATCAAGTTCAAATCTTGATAAATATCTTGTTAATACTGGCATGTTCTTACCCCCTAATTTAATTTAAGTTATTAAATATATTAAGAAATTTTTAATTCATTAAAATCTAGATTGATTAATTAATACCTACCCCTATCGATTTGATAAGGGTAGGTTATCCTGTATGGGTTGATAAATATTACCTTACATAAGTTGTATTAAATTAAAACTAAATTATATTTTCCAGCAGCAGTTTGCACATACTTTCCAGCAGCAATCTGCACAGATGTGGAGATATTCTTCTCTCTTTTCGAGATTCTCAGCTGACAAATTTGTCCAGAGTTCTTCATTCTTGTTGATGTTTTTCATGCGTATCCCTCCTCTTTATAAATAGTAAAATTAATTAAAAAATTATGTATACCCCCCTTACAGGAAGTTTTATAAAAATGCTAATTACATCACTATAATTAGCATTTTATTTACATTTTATCTCTTTTTTTATGTTTATTTGCTTGATTGGTATATTATTCTTATTAATGATATTATAGCAAAAATCGAAATATGTCAATGCATTATATGTAAAATTTTTATAATTATTATAACAACTCCCTTAATTGACAAATACATTGCACCCTGTAATTATCATATTTCTTTGCTCATTACATTATTTTAGTGTAAAATAATAATAAGCCACTTTGTAGCTGGCTTATCGGAACTTATCCAAACCAAATCTGAATAGTTCACCAAACGGAATGAAACTTTTGAGGGAGGAATTTTTTTGAAAAGACTGGTACACCATGCACTTTCATCTCTGCTTCTTGTTTCTCTTTTGCTGACTGGCTGCAGCAGCAATAATAAGAAGCCCCAAGCCACCGCTTCTGTAAACCCGGCAAACACAACCCAAAACCCGGACAGCACAACCGACAATCTGAGACAATTGGCGGACCAACGCGGCATTCTTGTAGGTGCTGCCATTGAGCCAAATTTCCTGGATGAACCGCAATACGCCAAAATCCTTAAGGAAAATTACAACTTTATAACTCCTGAAAACAGGATGAAATGGGGGTTTATTCAACCCAAAAAGGGTATCTTTGATTTTAAAGGAGCAGACAAAATTGTTGACTTTGCTTTAAGCAACAATATGAAGGTGAGAGGTCATACACTTGTGTGGCATATCGAAAACCCTTCCTGGCTAACCAGCGGAAACTTCTCCAAGGAAGAAATGCTAAAAATTCTGGAAAATCATATCAAAACTGTGGTAGGCCACTACAAAGGCAAGGTCCATGCATGGGATGTGGTGAATGAGGTTATTGATGTATATACATTAAGAAACACCTTATGGCTTGAAAAAATAGGACCTGAATACATAGAAAAAGCATTCCAGTGGGCTCATGAGGCAGATCCTGATGCCAAACTCTACATGAATGACTTCTTTATAGAAGAAAAGGGAGTTAAGTCAGACTATTATTACAAGTATGTGAAAGAACTCCTTGCAAAAAAAGTACCCATACATGGAATCGGATTCCAATGCCATTTCGATATGCAGACACCTCCCGATATGGGAAGTATATATGACAATGTGAAAAGGTTTGCAGATTTGGGTCTTGAAGTTGATTTTACTGAAGTTGACTTCCGAATATACGGTTATGCAGACGAAGCTCAGCTTAAGAACCAGGCGGAAGCCTACTCTCAATTAATGAACATCGCATTAAACTTTGACAAGGTAAAGGTATTCACCATGTGGGGTCTTACAGATAAGCACTCATGGGTGCCTGTTACTTACCCTGAGTCAGGGGATGCACATATTTTTGACAAGGAATATAAGCCAAAGCCCGCATATAACGCTTTAGTAGATGCTTTGAAAAAAGGTCCTGTAAAAATAGACTATGAAGCTCTCAAGAAGGAAGCATTGAAGAAAAGGGTTATAGTTCCTCCGTTTGCCGCAAACCCTGTTACAAATCCACCTGTCATAGACGGTAGGTATAGTGCTGAAGAATGGAAGGATGCGGTGGTATACCCCTTTGCATATAACCAGCTAAATGAAAATGACTTAAGACCGCCTCAAGATTTGAAAAATATAAGCGGTACCTGGAGGGTTGTTTACAATAAAAACAAGCTCTATGGAATGATAGAACGAAATGACAATAAAACAGTTTCACAGGCTGCCACAGAATATGAAAATGACTGTATAGAGTTATTTACCGAACACAACGGAGAGGTCAACCAAATAAGAGCACTTATAGGCGAGGATTGGTCCTTTAATCCTGCTGCCGGTGAAAGAAAGGCTGTTTGGAGTAAAGATGGAAAAATTGTTGAGTTTTCTATTGAAGTCCCTGCTGAAAAGGATTTAGCCGGAATAACAATGGGATGGAATACAGCTCTTACAGACAGTGACGACTTTACAGGTGGAAGGACATTTCAGTTGTACCCTGTAAACGGAGCAAACACCAGCTGGCAGGGCAAAGATCTCTCTGCATTGTATTTTGTGGGCGAGCCCAAAAAGCCAGCCCCAAAAGAATATACTCTACCTCCCTTTATGGCACGCAAAGCCTTAAGGGCCCCAACCATTGACGGAACAGAAGATCCGGGTGTCTGGGATAATGCAATTAAATACAAACTTGCGTTTAATCAGCTTAATCCCAAAGATCAGTCGTCTCCAAAGGATGCAAAGGACTGTTATGCTGAGTGGAGGGCCATATTTGATAAAAATTCCGTTTTCCTCTATATTACAAGAATCGATGATAAAACAGTTACAAATAATGCCAACCCTGCAGAAAACGATAATGTGGAAGTATCTATAAGGCCTGAGGATACTGTAAATATTCTTCGAACTGTTGTAGGAAAGGATTTTGACCCAGGTTCTTATAATGGTAAAGTTAAAGCGGCATGGAATAAGGAAGGCACTGTGCTTGAGTTAGGTATCGAGTTGCCTGTAGAAGACCTTGCCGGCACCACAATACCTTGGAACTTATCCATATCTGACAATGATTCGGAAAACGGAAAGAGAAAATACCAGCTCTACCCTGTACACACTGGATCTGCTGCAGGCGAAAACAGCTTGTGTGAGCTTAGCTTCGAGAAATAAAGACAAAAAAGAGCATAAGAGTTCTTTATCTATAGGGGGAGTGTATCAAAGATACACTCCCCCTATATTCATATCTATTCCAACTCACTGTCAGCTTTCATATAAATTATTTTGTATTGTTTACTAATGCGGCCTTGCTTGCTTTGTCTCTGTATGATATTATAGTGCCAAAATTGCATTTATTTATAAATTTATATTATTATTAATATTTATAATTTATAAGTTAATAGAAAATCAGGATATTTGGATTAAAAGTGATTAATTTGGAATAATAGCATTTTACAGAAATAATTTTTATCTCTAATAAGTTTATTTTGGACAAGATAAATGCAAAATCTTTCAAAGAGGAGATGAGTATGAGAAAAACTAGTTATGCAAGGCCAGTAATATGTCTTATTGTTATGATTTGCTTAACCTTAAGTTTCTGCCTTCCGGCAAGTGCTTTAAACTCTCAGATTTTTATCACTTTAAAGGTAAACAGCAAATACATCAAAACCGATGCACCGCCTTATATTAAAAACGGGCGTACATTTGTATCGCTGCGGATTATAAGTGAGGCTCTCGGAGCAGATGTTTGTTGGGTGGCTGGAGAAAAGAAGGCCATGGTAGTAACCCAACAAAGTCTCATGGAACTGTTCCAAGATAAGAAAGAAATACTTATTAACGGCGAAAAGTTTAATATGGATTGTGCTCTAGAGATTAGTAATAACCGTGCCATGGTTCCACTGAGATTCATATCTGAAACCCTTGGCTGCAAGGTTGATTGGGACCCTAAGTATTATACATTGTCAATAACCAATGATAAAATGGCTGTACCAGCCTCAGCAATTTATAAAAGGCCATATACCGATGAAGATTTACTATGGCTTGCAAGAATAATCCACGTTGAAGGTAAAGGCTTATCTATCAATGCCAAAGTAGCAATCGCTAATGTAGTATTAAATAGAATAAAAAGCCCAGCCTATCCAGACACAGTTCAAGACGTTATATTCCAGCGAGGTCAATTCCCACCAGCATATAAATCCGGATTCAAAACCCTTAATCCCACCCAGGAATGCATTACTGCAGCAAAAATGGCTTATGAAGGTGTTAACAATATCAGCAAGTGCTTATACTTCTGTGATGTACCTTTTAAAAGCAAAAGAATCACACTGTACAAAAGGATTGACGGAATGTATTTTTATTATTAGGACCTATATATAGTTATAAATGTAAATGATAGTTTACCACTTTGTAATAATTTTTAACTTTTTTGTAATTTCTTAAGGCTGAATACATTGTATTATATATTCAGCCTTATTTTATTGACAACACTACGGCGGTAGTAAAAACTCTCTACAATTACTCTTTGTAACCATAATGTTTGAAACTCTAAATAGTCTATCGACTTGCCATGGAGGAAAAATTTTTAGGTTTAATAATAACTTACCTCGCTGCCGCCGGTTTTTTTAATTATTTATATTTGGCTTCCGATACCTATTTAATAATGAGAATCTCTATGAAATAGCAAAACCCGAAACACTAAGTTTCAGTACTCAAAAATGTCATCTCTTCATAATTCAATAAATCCAGATTACAAAATTTAAGAAGATATATGGATATTTTTGTATAATTTATGCAAATTATTATTTATCTTTTTCTCGTTTGTTTTTTAACTCCTTTTGGTCTTTTTTCATCATAACAAAAGCATATTTTATGGCATTTACTACAATAGCAATATCTTCATCGGATAGCTCATCATTGTTGGTGCTTAATATAACATCACCCAAAGCACCTTCGATAACTTTAGCAAGTGTTTTTTTATCTTTTGATGTCATCTTATTTCCATCAGCATAAGCCTCCTTTGATAAGCCTTTAGCCTTTTCAAGTTCAGATTTATATGGAATGTTTTCTTCCTTAAATTTATTAGAGTCTCCATAATAAAGCCAATCCGCATCAACTTTAAAAAAGTTTGCAATTTTTTCTGCTGTATCATAATTTGGATTCCAATGACCTTTTTCGTAATGGCTTATATTGCCTCTTTGAATCTTTGCACCATCAGCTAATTCATTCTGAGTTACTTTATGTTTTTGACGCAAATATTTAATTCTTTCACCAATAGTATTCATAATTAATATATCCTCTAAAATTAACGTAATTAAACGCATTTTCACGCAAAACGAAGGTAATAGGACGAATAAACCAACAAATACGTTAATATGCGTTAATGTAAATTTGAATCACGCATCATCACGTATTATAATGTAATTAATTACATTTTAGGTTAATTACTAAAACTAAAATATACCAAAAATAAGCTAAAAGTCAAACTTAAAATTAACCCAAAATAACGCATAATCTCAACATTACTCGTGTTTGGTGGTAAAAGCAGAAAAAACCCCACTGGGTCTTATTAATTCCCCAAGTGTCAAAGAATAGCATAGCAATATTAATTGCTTACTTGAAAATGAAGGGCTGGCATTATTTACAAATTCTTTTACTTAGGCAGCCGGAGGAAGGAGGTTTTTTATGAGAAGCTTAAGATCATATTTAAAGAGCTTTATAGAAATGCGAGTTGAAATAGCAGGCATCAGAGCTAGACAGAATAAGAGGGCCAGGAATTTGGGACTCAGGATAGAAGAGATTCAAAGGATGATTCTATCCAAAATATCATTTGAGGATGAAGAGCTGCTTCTTCAATATGAGGAAGCTATTTCTGCAAAGGATGTGATCATTTATGAACGTGTCTATTGGCAGGGTCTTAAAGATGGAATCAGGATAGCCAACAGATCAAGGAATATTACCCAAATGTAAAAAGCTATTGGCTGTATATATTCATGTGAGTGCTGTCAATTTATATCGAAGTTGGCACAAAGCTTGATATTCTTTACCCTCCCATCGCCCCTGCATGTTCTTTGACTTGACTTGTGATATTTTTCGCCTAGATGAGGCTAAAGGAGACTCAGGGCATCACCCTTCAAGGAAGGCGTGTTACACTTACACCAACAGGTACAGCTATTCTTGATGCATTTGAATATGTCAGCCAGTAGCTCCGAACTTTTATCACTTGGACTAAAAAAGTATATTAACAATGTTACAATAATTGGTACTCCAACAGTTGGTAAAGGTGTAGGACAAGTCACTCATTACAGGCTTTTTTAAATAATACTATGGTTTCTTTCATTTTAGGAACATCAGTATGAAGCTTAAGTACCGTGCTTCCTACAAAAACTCCGTCAGCACCGGCGTCCTTTGCCATTTGTATATCTTCAGGGGCATATATGCCTACACCGCAGTATATCTCCCTTTTTATCCCCAGCTTCTTCAAATGCTCAATGCAATGCCTAAGAGTCGGGAATTGCGGATTAATATTATTTGTAGTAGGTTTGGCCTGCATGTAAACAAAACCGTTAGACAACAGTGCTGACTGGATTTCCTTGTCGTCCATGTGGAATTGCACGTAGCATGATATCTTGATACCGCTTTCAATAAGCTTGTTCTTTACTTCTTCATTATGACTTCCAACATAGATAAGGTCCATTAAATCATTTTCTACACAGAATTTGATGAACTGATCAACGCCTATTTCCAGAATGGTGTTCTCATATGAAAGAAGTATGAACTTTGTACTAGGATGATTGTTTTTAATCTTTATTATTCCATCCATATATTTACTGTAGTCGCTACATGCTTCAAGAGCTTCCTTCATGCGATTGGCTATATATTCGCCTTCAAGGTAAGGATCGGAGGACGGGAAATCCACCTCTATAATATCGCACCCTGCCTGTATATAGTTTTCAGCCATTGCAATGCTAGACTCAATTGTGGGGTATCCATTGGATAAATAACATATCAGTTTCATAGTAGCCTCCAAAAGCTATAATTATTTTACCTGAGCTTTATATATTTTTATAAATAATGCTTTCATTTGTTCCCTGGTAGGAATAACCGGATTGGTTTTTGTGCATCCGTCATTTAACGCCATTTCCGACATGACCTCCAGCTTTTCCATATACTCATTCTCATCGGGTATCAGATCTGAAATATGTGACGGAATACCTATGGAGTTGTTCAGATCTTCAACAACCCGGATCAAATCGTTGGCTCCCAGTTCCTTTGCTAATTCTGAATAGGCTGTTTTAGCTGTTTCATCCTCCAGATTGAACTCCATAACATATGGAAGTATTATTGCATCGGCAAGCCCATGGGATATACCGAAATAACTTCCCAGCGTATGGGCCATAGAATGGACTATTCCTAAAGATACATTTGTAAACGCAAGACCTGCAACCATAGATGCATTTATCATTATTTCACGGTATTCAATTACATTTCCATTGGCATAAGCCTTTGGAAGATTTACAATTATGTCTTTAGCAGCATTTCCCGCCAATATATTACTCAAATAATTGGCTCTTTTTGATACCAGTGCTTCCATAGCATGTGTCAATGCATCCATACCGGTCTCAGCAGTGATTTTTGCAGGCATGGTTACAGTTACCTCGGGGTCACAGATGGCAATATCGGGCATCATCTCCATATTGCCTATACCGTATTTTACATGAGTCTCATCATCGGTAATCACCACAGAGCGGCTTACCTCACTGGCAGTTCCGCTGGTTGACGGTATGCAGACCAGTATGGCCTTGTTTCTCAGCTCAGGTATGGGATTTGGCGGTACTATATCCTTTAATGTCGTCAATTCAGGATGCTCATAATAAACCCACATGGCTTTTGCTGCATCCATTGCTGATCCCCCTCCAAGCCCGACTATTATATCAGGCTGTTCTTTCTTCATTGCTTCGGCTCCTCTATATACGGTGCTGAACAGCGGATCGGGTTCTACACCCTCAAAGACAGAACTGTCTATTCCCGCTTCTTTCAAATAATCTATGGTTTTCTGTAAAATTCCGCTTTTCTTCATGCTTGAGCCACCGGTTACAATAAACGCTTTTTTCCCTTTCAGTGTCTTCAGGTGTTCAAGTGATCCTTTTCCGAACATTAGCTGGCTTCCGGCAAGTTTCATCGGCCTCATCATAAACATCAGTCCTTTGTTCTGTATTATTTTGGTGAATAAATTATATATTTGAATTCATATTGATTAAAGTGTTTTCAGGAAAACTGTCTACGAATTAAAAGCTTTAATAAGTTCCATGCAAAGCTCCGGAGAAACAGGGTTTTCTATAATGCCGCCTTCCTTCAGGCTGGAGCCTACTATGGCACCGTCCGCAATTTTCAGCTGTTCCTTTATATTGGAGGTTTTAACACCGCTTCCGGCAATGACCGGCAGTTTTGTAACCTGTTTAACTCTCTTTATAATGTCAATGGGGGTTTCAATACCTATATGAGTACCTGTTACAATGATAGCATCTGCTCCGCAGGCCTCTGCCGATTTTGCAGAATCTTCTATCGTCACGTGAGGAAGCAGCATATGAGTGTGTTTGACCTGAATGTCGGCCAGTATCTTCACATTCTCAGCACCGAGATTTTTTCTAAACTTCATAGCTTCCCGTGCACACGGTGTGATAATTCCTCCAAAGAACTCAACCGTGTCCACAAAAACAGGTATTCTTACAAAATCGGCGTCAATAGCCTTTGCTATGGAAAATGCAGTTGCATAATCATTCATTGCGGCATCTATACCTATGGGTATGCTGACGTTTTGTGCTACAATGGCACTGATAGCCGCCAATGCACAGGATTGTTCAATATCAAGATTTATACCGAAGGTTCCGTCACCCATATTTTCTATAATAATAGCGTCCATTCCTGAATTTTCAAGAGTAATGGCATCCTTCACGGCCTGTTCGGTTATTTTTTTCATATCACCGCAGAAACTCGGTGTCCCCGGCAGTGCAAGACAATGTACCATTCCAATTAATATACTTTTATCATTAAAGTTTAACCCTTTCATTTTCCAGCCACCTCTCTGTCATATATTGCAAGCCCGTCGAGAGCTATTTTGCAAAGGTCTTGTTCAGATGTTGTGCGTGCATCCCCTTTAAGGTAATCCTTCAGGTTTTCAAGAACTGTCGTCATTGTGACAATACAACCCTTAATACCCATAAGATTAGCCAGTACCAGCATACAGCTTGACTCCATATCCACTGCTGAAATATTGTATTTTTTTAGGGCAGTAAATGTCTCGCTCATGTCTCTGTTCATCTTGGAAGACAGTCGCGAATCCCTCATCTGGCTGTAAAAGCCATCCATAGTACAGGTTATGCCGTTAACATATTGTCTTCCGTTCTCCAGAGTGCTTTTATTCATGCAGTTTATCAGGTCAATATCTGCAACCGCCGGGAAAGATACAGGCACATAGGTCTTACTTGTAGCTTCCTCTCTCATTGCTCCAGTTGGAATAATAAGTTTTCCCAGCAGGTCATCCTTGAGTCCCATGGTGGTGCCCATACGGACGGCAACCTCCATACCGCATTGGTACATTTCCTCCATGGCAATAGCAGCGGATGGAGCTCCTATACCCGTTGATGTGACTGTTATTCTGACCCCCTTATAGTAACCGGTATAAGTGTTGAATTCCCTGGCAAAAGCTATATGCTGTACATTTTCCAACTGTTTTGCAACTGTTTCTACCCTCCAGGGATCTCCTGAAAACAGCACATATTTTGCTATATCTTTTTCTTCTGTTTTGGAATATAAAGTTTGCATGGCATTCTCACTCTTCTCCCTTTATAAATTCGTTAAAACGTTTGAGAAATGTTTCTTCATCAGGTGCATTGGTAGTACAGCCTACTTTCTCTATAATAAACGAAGAAAGAACACTCCCAAGACTGCAGCAGTCTCTGACACCTCTTCCTTTCAGATAGCCGTATAGAAAACCTGACATGAACGCATCTCCTGAGCCGATGGTATCCACCACCCTGCCAAACTCTGCAGCAGTTATATGTCCTGATATGATACAGTCTTCTGTCTTATGGTAATAAATACTTCCCTTCTTACCCAGGGTGGTGACAATTATTTCTGCATTTCCCTTTTCAAAAAGTTCTGTGATATCCTTCAACCCGAAAATTCTTTGTATTTCTCCACGTTCACATTCGTTGCAGAATATAATTTTGCTGTACAGCAGGACTTCCTTGAAAAAATTCTCCGGGAAGGCGTCATAATCACATTTCATTCCAAAAACCAAGGGCACATTTTGGGCTCTGCACTGTCTATAAAATTCCGAGTTGTCTTCATAGGAACCCACGGTCATGATGCCTATGCGGGCCTCTTTAAAAAAACCGGGGTCCATCTCTTTTGCATACTTTTTGTCCATTGCTCCTGGATAAAAGATTGTAACGTGATTATTCTCTGAATCCGCAATGAGATAACAATTTGAAGTTGTCTCATCTGGAACGATTTCAACAGCATCCATGCATACTCCTGCATTTCTCAGATGATCATAGAAGCCTGTCTCAATATAGTCATCTCCTCCCACTCTGATGAGAGGAAGCACCTTCATATTTAATTTCGCCATCACATAGGCAATATTTGTCGAACATCCCCCATATTGAATACGAGCGTTGTCGCTGTTTTCAATAAGAGATGTATAACCGTATCTCAACGGGGCAGAGGTTCTGATTATCCTGTCCAGACTGACATATCCATTTACTAATACATCGTATTTCATCAGACCATCTCTCCTTTATCCAGATTGTCAAAAAGCTCCTGTGAAGTCACAACTTTACCAAGATACTTTTTAATATCCGATAAATGAACCTGATTTACGGTTTCATCGTTGGTGGCTACACAGTCGGACACCACTATCGGAAGGTAGTCCAGGTTATAGGCATCTGTGACTGTAGCACGTATGCAGCAATTTGTTTTGGTTCCTGTTATGATCAGATTTTTTATACCGTTTTCCCTTAAGACCATATCAAGGTCAGTTCCTACAAAGCCGCTGTAACGTCTTTTTTTAATCACATAATCCTTGACAGGGTCCACCTCCAGCATTGGATCAATGGAATCTCCTCCTGTACCTTCAATACAGTTGGGACGCATATTTGCAAGATTCTTATCAAATTTGTCGCTTCTATAACTGTGCTGAAGAAAAATTACAAGAATACCGTGTTTCCTGCATTCCTCAAGCACATGTTTTATCCTTGGCAGGATTTCACGGTTCTGAGGGTAGAATACCAGTCCTTCCGGGTCTGTATAATCCTTTACCATGTCAACAATTATGAGTGCTGAATTATTCAAGTTTAAACCCCCTTATCTTGGTACGACGGGCTTCAACTGCCGAAACTGCAAACAGTACTATAACAATCATAAGGTAAGGTACAATTTCAAACAGTCCTGAAACAGGTCCGGCAAACAGAGCCAGATTTATGGCCAGGGATTTTGCCAGCCCGAAAATAATGGCATAAATACTTGACTTAACGGGCTTGGCTCCGCCGCAGTATATTGCTGCTATGGCAATAAATCCTCTGCCGGCCGTCATATTATTTGTAAACAGTGCCATTCTTTCAACTGCCAGATTTGCTCCGGCCAGAGCACAAAGAGCGGCCCCGATGAGTACTGCTGTATATTTGATAGCAGCACTGTTGATACCAACTGACTTTGCTGCTTCTTCATTTTCCCCTACAACTCTGACATATACGCCAAACTTTGTTTTGTACATTACAATTGATACAACAAGTATGAGTATGAAGCTGATATAGGTAATAACAGTATGCCCGCTTAAAAGACTGCCTGCTATGGGTATGTCCTTAATAATCGGAATATTGATCTTTAGGTTTGTTACATTAACAATGGAGCTTACATTAATATTGGCCATCCGCAAATACTTTAGAAGGAAGGAGCTTAAGGCTAGAACAAATATATTTATACCAAAACCAGTAATGATGAAGTTGCTCTTCATCGTTATCCCGAAAAATGAGAATATCAATCCAAGTATCAAGGTACAGAAGACGCTTAATAAAACTCCAATCCACAAATTACCCGTAATCATGACAAAAAGTGTACTGCTGAAGGCACCCATGAGCATCATTCCCTCCAGCCCAATATTAAGGACATTTGCCTTGTGTGCAAACAGTCCACCCAGCACAGCCAGGATAAGCGGGGCACTGTGATAGATCATGTCGTATAAAATGTTACTCAATAAATTCATAATTATTTACCTCTGTTTATTAAAGTTACAAAGCCTTATGCTCTCTGCTTTTGGACTTTTTCCATATGGCTTTTAATTTTCCGGCTAAATCCAAATTACTGTTCAAAAACTTTACAGAAAGTAAAAGTATCATAATACCCTGGATAACCCCAACAATATCTTTTGGAACATTTGTAAAAACACTGATATAATCGCTTCCGGTTTTCAATGCTGCATAGAATATGGCGGCAATAAGAATTCCAACAGGATTATGACTTCCAAGAAGTGCAATCAGCATCCCATCCCATCCCAGTCCCGGACTTCCGGAGAAATCAAGAGTAAATCGGAATTTCTCGCTCATAAGGAAACCTGCACCGGCAAGACCGCTTATTGCTCCGCTTATAAGCATGATAACCATAATTTTCTTACTTACCTTCATACCCGTTGCTTCTGAAAACTCAGGATTTTTTCCTATGGCGGTTACTTCATATCCAAGCTTTGAATGTTTAAAAACAACATACATGATTCCAAATACAATAAGTGCTATAAAGAAAAATATTGTCAGATCGGAATTAAATATCTTTTTAAACATTGCACTTTCCAAAATAGGATAGGTTGATACATATCCTGAGCTGGGATCCTTAAATACCCCCTGTGATAAAAACTTGACTATTTCCACCACCACATAGTTGAGCATAAGAGTTACAACCATTTCATTTACATTGAAGTAAGCCTTAAGAATAGCAGGAATAAGTGCAAAAAGCATACCTACAGCAATACCTGTCAAAATGCATAAGGTAATATGGAATAAAGGTGGAAACCCTTTTACACTGAAGCCTACCACTCCGGCAAAAAATGCACCAAGCACTGCCTGTCCTTCAACACCCATATTAAAAATATTCGCCTTGAAGGTAATGGCGATCGCAAGCCCCGTCAATATCAAAGGAGCTGCAAAGTGCAAGGTTTTAAGCAGACCATTGACACTGAAAAGAGA
Organism: Pseudobacteroides sp.; assembly: GCF_036567765.1. Classification (NCBI taxonomy): domain Bacteria; kingdom Bacillati; phylum Bacillota; class Clostridia; order Eubacteriales; family Oscillospiraceae; genus Pseudobacteroides; species Pseudobacteroides sp. The sequence goes on along the minus strand of NZ_DATCTU010000071.1, from coordinate 5,526 downwards.
TTTCTGGATCATTATGGAATAAGTGGAAAAAGGGTTCTCGCCTATTACAGCTATTATTATTCCTCCCAGAAAGAGGGCACTGAGCACCGGAAACAAAACATTATATATACTTTTTAGAATTGAACTGTGGTTTTTCATAATAATCTCCATTCGCTGCAAAACTATTCTTTCACACTACTCCTCTTATTCTACAGCCAAACCAGCCATCATCAGTCCTATTTTCTCACTGTCTGCGTTCTTACCCTTTACCTCTCCTACAATTCTCCCTTTGTACATAACTATAATTCTGTCACTCAGATTCATTATTTCGCTGAGTTCACTGGAGACAAGCAAAATTGCCTTGTTCTCATCTCTTAAGCCCAGAATCTTCTTATGAATAAATTCTATGGAACCTATATCCACACCACGGGTAGGCTGACTTACTATGAGCATATCCGGATTTGAGTCAAATTCCCTTGCTACTATTATCTTTTGGGCATTTCCTCCCGACAACTGCGAAACATTACCGTTTCTTTCAGCTATTCTGATGTCGTATTTTTCAATTAGTCTGTCGCTTACCTTTTCAATTTCCTGTTTTAATAAAAGGCCTTTTCTGCACAGTTTTTCGTTATTATGATAACCTGCTATCAAATTGTCCGATATAGTCATATCTTTGCAAAGGCCTTGGGCGTACCTGTCCTCAGGTACTATTCCAATACCCGACGAACGGAGCTCTGCAGGCCACTTATTGGTTATATCCCTGCCATAAAGGTAAACCGAGCCTTCGGTAGCTTTCATCAGACCTGAAAGCACTCTGACCAGTTCACTTTGTCCGTTGCCCTCAACACCTGCAACCCCGAGGATTTCCCCTTCTTTTATTTCAAAATATATATTATCAAGAACTTTCTTGCCAAAATTATTTTCTGTACATAGATTTTTAACACAATATACAACCTTGTTTTGGCAGATATCCTTTTCTTCCTTATTTACATTGAGAATAACTTCCCGCCCAACCATCATTTTAGCTATTTCAGCTGCATTGGTTTCTTTTGTAACTCTGCTTCCGACAACTCTGCCGCGTTTTATAACTACTACCTTGTCACTGACTTCCATCACTTCTCTGAGCTTGTGTGTAATCAAAATAATTGTTTTGCCCTGTTTTTTAAGTTCCTTGAAGCTTATAAGCAGCTCATCCACTTCCTGTGGAGTCAGGACAGCTGTTGGTTCGTCAAATATAAGAATATCAACATTACGGTACAGCATTTTCAGTATTTCCACTCTTTGCTTGGCTCCAATTGAAATGTTTTCCACAGCGTCATCAGCATTGAGTTCGAACTTGTAATCATCAATCAGCTTTTGTACAGTCTTTCTTTCCTGCTTACGGTCAATTATTGGGCTTTTGAAGATTAGTTTACCTGATATTTTTATATCCTTTTTTATTTCGGTACCCAGAAGAATATTTTCAAAAACGGTGAGGCTGGGCACCAGCTTAAAATGCTGGTGCACCATCCCTAATCCGCAGGTTATAGCATCCAATGAAGAGTTAAAGGAAACCGGCCTGCCCTGTACTCTCAGTTCTCCGCTGGTCGGATGCTGAAGCCCAAAGAACATGTTCATAAGAGTTGTTTTTCCGGCTCCGTTCTCACCGACTATTGCAGTAATTTCGCCTTGTCCAATGGAGATATTTATATCTTCATTGGCAACAAAATCGCCATATTTTTTTGTTAAATTAACAGCTTCGATTGCGTACATATTTACCGCCTTCATTCTGTTTGATTTTTAATTTATCAGTCGTTTGGCATATTAAGATTTGTAAGTTTTGATTTGTCAAAGCTTTCACCTGCTTGGGCATTTGTGACCTTGATTTCACCGCTACCTATCTTTCCTGACACAGCTTTGATCTGTGCTTTGATCTCATCCCACTTGGCTTTTCCATCAGGTTTGATTTTGCTTTCTATTACACTCAGATCGGTAATTCCTGTTGCTCCGGATGCAAGGTTATAGTTTAAAACCTGCCCGTTAACCTTATCCATGGTTTGTTCGTTGAAGTGCTTTGAAATTTCATAAACAGGTACTTCTGTATTTTTTAATACACTTGTCAATATATACCCGGGTTGATTGTTATCTTTGTTTGCATCAACCTCTATCGCAAGTTTTTTAATTTCCTTGGCCTTAGCAGTAACTCCGTCGCCGACAGCCCCTGCTACTGCATAGACAATATTTGCACCGTCGGAATAATATGTGTTTGCTTTTGTTGCACCAGCGGCAGAATCGCTGAAGCCGGCATTATAATCACTGTAGAATGTATATTTTACCCCCAGCTCTTTTGCTATATAGTTAATTCCTTCTGCATAACCATAACCAAATACTGTAATACCGTTTGACTTTGTTCCTCCAAGGAAACCAACCTTTCTTCCCGCATCCCCTGAGGTAAAGGCATAGTCCGAGGTATTAAACAGACTAGAAGCATTTTCATTTACAAGGGCACTCAAAGCACCAGCAATAAATGATGCTTCATGAACATCAAATAGAACTGAAACAACGTTTTTATGTTTTACACTACCATCCTCATTTACATTTGGATTATCATTGAATATAACAAAGGTTGTATCTGGGTACTGTTCTGCAATCGGCTTGTTTCCACCCACACCTTTAATAAGAGCATCAAAATTGTACTCCAAACTGAAAATTAGTTTATATCCGGCACCGGCCAGCTGTGACAGGCTTCCCGGAATGTCTTGAGTTTCTACCACTTTATAATCTATACCTAATTCATTTTTGACTTTTTCCAATCCCTCAACTGCAGATTGGTTATATCCCTTGTCGTTTGGTCCTGCTGCAGAAGTGATAAGTGCAATTCCTAAATCATTTGTTTTGGTAGAGCAACCTGTGAAAAGCATAGAAGCTAACATAACAATTACAAGTAAAAACGACACCTTTCTTGCAAATTTCATTTTTCCCATGTCGACCACTCCTCTGATTCAGTTTTGATGATTTGATGAATTTTATATTTGTTAGTAGCGAAGTCTTAGCCGCGACATTAAGACTCCTTATAAAGAACCACTTCTTAAGCTTTTTTTGGGTGCAAAAAACTAAGCCGTGGCAAATTATACCTTTTACCTGACGTGTCCTTGGTATTGCATTAATGTATTGTGTTAAGATGCTATTGATGGATTTGATTAATATAAAATTTGAATTTATCGGATCTATAGAAGCTTTTAAAAGTTTCTATAGGAACCTCCCGCCCATTTACCATTCCAAAAGTTACAGCCCTGAACAGGAGTATAGGGTCTCCTTGTTTTACCTCCAGTTCCTTGGCAACCTCATCGACTGCCAGTACAGCTTCAATAGTCCTTGTAGCCTTTGTAATTCTGATATTGTATTTGCTTTCAAGAATGTCATAAATAGAGTGCACTCCAAAATCATAGGTCTCTATTAAAGGAAATGTCTTGCATGGCAAATATGTTGTGGTCAGGTTTATAGGTTCATTGTTTGCATAATAGACTCTCTTTACTTTAAATACCTTTTCCCCATTAGAGAGCTGTAATTTTTTTACTCTCGTCTTATCTGCCTCAATAACTTCGGCCGTCAAAAGACGCTTTGATGGCGTCATGCCTAGTTTTACAATATCTTGGGTACAACTGGTAATTGATATCAAATCCTGGTCAAGGGTATCTTTTTTTACAAATGTCCCTTTGCCCTGGATCCTATAGAGATATCCTTCATTAACAAGATCATCGATAGCCTTTTTGGCAGTGATTCTACTTATCCCAAAGCTGCTCATCAGCTCTCTTTCGCTTGGAATCATGCCGTCTGGTCCTACCTCCTCGTTGTTAATCATCTCTACTATTTTCTGTTTAACCAGATAGTATTTTGGTATCACTCCTATCATCGTTATCCCCCTAATAGAACATCATAGCATATCTACATGTTGTCATGTTGATATGTCCAGTTATATATATATAATATAATATTTACACATAAAAGTCAATGCGGTTTACATAATTATTGTACGTTTTTATAACACATAGCTCCCTCCATCCATTAATCAAGTTATATTAATATTTATAATCCAATATATTTTAATATCGGATTAGTCTTCCTCTTTTGCTGTCTTTATAACATCCTGTGGAATGTTTATTTGAAAATTCCCATTTATCTCGTTAAATGATATATTGGACCTTCCTTTTAGTGATTCCTTTTCTTTGTCATTAGATACTTTACAATCAAACTCCATATTTATGTTTTTTAAAAAGCTGGTATTTTTATCTATCAAAATTCTCAAATTTGACTTATTTACGGTTTCCACTTTGTTTGTAGTTCCATCACTTTTATAGTCAGAATAATTCCTATAGTATATATCACCTGTTAACATAATCTCATTACTGTTATTTTTATCGGAAATAACAAGTCCTGCAGCTAAGGTATCCACATTATCAAGAAAATCTATTACAGTTTCCTCTTTAAATACATTGCTGTACTCAGCAGATGAAAGTGTGTTTTTAATCCAACCTTCTGAAAACAGCCCTCTAGTAAAAATTGTACTATTTCCGTAATAGGCTTCTACGTTCACATTTTCTTCTCAGACATTTATATTCATTTGCATATAGGCCATTTTATTACTGTAATCCATTTAAGAATTAATATTGATTCTGGTAGATATGCTGTTTTTTGCTGTAGATTCTTCCGACTCAATATTCCTATATACCTTTACCTTGTTTAGAGCTTTCATTGTTCCCTGTGCCCTTTTGAAAACTTCCTTTACATAATTGTAATCCTCCAAGTCTTTTATCAGGACCATTCTTGATTCGCTATCCCACACCACTTTCTTACCAAGGCTTTCAGCAATAAATCTCGCAGGTATGTAAGCTCTGCTTTTATATATTACAGGCGGAACATCAAGTGTAAGTTCCGAGCTATCCACCAATGCCTTTTCATTTCCCACTTTTAACATTATTTTTTTGAATCTTTATTCACCAAAATACTTTGTTCATCCGGATTCCACGCTATATGGCTATCATCATTTTGGACACCGAGGTTTGTCAAGACTACCCTTAATGGAAGCAAAGTTCTTCCGTCCTGCACTATTGGAACCTCTGAGTATATGCCCATCTTCCCATCAATTATAATCTTAATATCCAGACACTCTCCTTTATTTTTCCTACCGCAAAGGAATTAGCAGCTCCAAAAGCCGACATTATTAAAGATGCAGTCAGAACAATAAAAAACTTTTTCACATTACTTCCCCCTATGCAATATTATTTTATATTTATATTCTAAACAATTGTATTCTAAATACATTTGGCATTCAATAGGTTAAATACCTATACTTGTGTATATTACCCATTAGTTAAGTATGTAAATATACAATTTTGTATGTTAAAGAGCTACTGCTGCAGTATAACAAAACAGAGCCTTATGCTATTTGCATAAGGCTCTGATATAAATCTGGCGACTACCTATTTTACCAAGACGCGACCGTCTAAGTATCGTCGGCACTAAGAAGCTTAACTGCCGTGTTCGGGATGGGAACGGGTGTGACCTTCT